>JAFGJG010000157.1 GCA_016929195.1 Thermoleophilaceae bacterium | reverse complement strand
TCGAGGCGATCCTGCTCACCCACACCCACTTCGACCACGTCGGCGCGGTCGCCCCGGTGGCGAAGGCGACCGGCGCCGAGGTCTGGGTGCCGGAGATCGAGAAGTTCGTGCTCGCGGACATCAACAGCTTCGTCCCGTGGCCCGGCTTCGGGCCGTTCGAGTCGTACGAGGCCGAGCACCTGCTCGACGGCGGTGAGCGCCTCGAGCTGGCCGGCTTCGAGATCGACGTGCTGTTCACGCCGGGCCACAGCCCCGGTCACGTGACCTTCTCGATCCCGGACGAGGCGGCCGTCTTCTCAGGCGATGTGCTCTTCGAGGGATCGGTCGGCCGCACCGACCTACCCGGCGGCGACTGGGGCGTGCTGCTCGAGTCGATTCGCCAGCTCGTCGACTCGCTGCCGGCGGAGACCGCGGTCTACCCCGGCCACATGGGCACGACCACGCTGGGCGCGGAGCGGGCGTCCAACCCGTTCCTGGCCGAGCTCGCAAGCTAGCCGTGGCGGCGAGGCTCCAGGCCCCGCGGGGCACGTTCGACGTGCTGCCCGCCGACGCCCGCCGCCGCGCGGCGCTCGCGCGCGAGTACGACGACATCCTCGGCCGCGCCGGCTACGAGACGATCGAGACGCCGGTCTTCGAGGACACCGAGCTGTTCGCGCGCGGCGTGGGGGAGGCGACGGACATCGTCCGCAAGGAGATGTTCAGCTTCGAGGACAAGGCCGGCCGCTCGCTGACGCTGCGGCCCGAGGGCACCGCCGGCGTCTGCCGCGCGTACGCCGAGCACGGCATGCACAAGCTGCCGCAGCCGGTCAAGCTCCGCTACTGGGGGCCCTACTTCCGGCACGAGGCGCCCCAGGCGGGCCGCTACCGCCAGTTCACGCAGCTCGGCGCCGAGGCGCTGGGCTCGGACGACCCCTCGCTCGACGCCGAGATCGTGCTGCTGCTCGTGGAGCTGGTCGCGGCCGCGGGCGCCCGCGACGTCAGGGTGCGCGTGTCGAGCCTCGGCACGCCCGAGACCCGCGAGGCCTACCTGGCCGAGCTCGGTGCCTACCTGGGCGAGCACGAGTCCGAGCTGTCGGACGACGTGCGCGACCGGCTCTCGACCAACCCGCTGCGGGCGTTCGACGCGGACCACGCCGGCACGCGGGCCGTGATGGAGGGTGCGCCGCGGCTGCTCGACCGGCTCGGCTCCGACGACGCGGCGCACTTCGCCGAGGTGCGCGCCCTGCTCGACGACGCCGGCCTCGGCTACGAGGTCGACACCACGCTGGTGCGCGGCCTGGACTACTACACGCGCACGGTGTTCGAGGTCGAGTCCGGCGCCCTGGGGGCGCAGAACGCGCTCGGCGGCGGTGGCCGCTACGACCGCCTCGTCGAGCAGCTCGGCGGCCCCGGCACCCCGGGCGTGGGCTTCGCCGCGGGCGTGGAGCGCATCCTGCTCGCGGCCGAGCCCGGCGACGACGCCGAGCCCGGCGGCGTCTACGTGGCGCTTGCCGACCCCGGCGCGAAGCGCACGGCCTTCGCGCTCGTGCGGCGGCTGCGCGAGCGCGGGCTCCACGTCCAGCTCGAGCAGGCGGGCCGCTCGCTGAAGGGGCAGCTGAAGCAGGCCGACCGGATCGGGGCCCGCGCGACCGTGATCGTCGGCGAGTCGATCGAGGTGAAGGACATGGGCAGCGGCGAGCAGACCGCCGCCGCCGGCCCCGACGAGGCACTGGCGCTCGTGGAGGGCGCCCTGAGCTCATGACGGACCTGCACCCGAACCGCTACCGGACGGCCTGGGCGGGCGAGCTGCGCCCGGCCGACCTCGGCGAAGGCGTGCGCGTGGCCGGCTGGGTCCACCGGCGGCGCGATCACGGTGGCCTGATCTTCATCGACCTGCGCGACCGGAGCGGGCTGCTCCAGCTCGTCTTCCGCCCCGAGGAGGCGCCCGAGGCCCACGCCGCCGCCGAGCGGCTGCGCTCCGAGGACGTGATCTCCGTCGAGGGCCAGCTCGTGGCCCGCGACGAGGGCGCCGTGAACCCCGCGCTGCCGACCGGCGCGGTGGAGCTGGCCGTGCGCGCGGTGGACCTGCTCGCGGACGCCGAGACGCCGCCCTTCCAGATCGACGAGGACGAGCCGGTGGGCGAGGAGCTGCGCCTCCGCTACCGATACCTCGACCTGCGCAAGGAGGCGATGCGCGAGAACCTCGCCCTTCGGCACCGCACGGTGCGCACGATCCGCGAGTTCCTCAACGACCGCGGCTTCCTCGAGGTGGAGACGCCGATCCTCACGCGCTCGACGCCCGAGGGTGCGCGCGACTTCCTCGTGCCGAGCCGGCTGAGCCCGGGCTCCTGGTACGCGCTGCCACAGTCGCCGCAGCTCTTCAAGCAGCTGCTCGTGGTTGGCGGGACCGAGCGCTACTACCAGATCGCGCGCTGCTTCCGGGACGAGGACTTTCGCGCCGACCGGCAGCCCGAGTTCACCCAGCTGGACCTCGAGATGGGCTTCGTCGAGGAGGAGGACGTCTTCGCGCTGATCGACCCGCTGCTGCGCGACGTGCTCGCGCTCGGGGGCATCGAGGTCGATCTCCCGATCGAGCGCGTGCCCTACCACGAGGTGATGCTGCGCTACGGCTCCGACCGGCCCGACCGCCGGCTCGGGGTGGAGATCGAGGACGTGACGGAGCACGTGCGCGACTCGGGCTTCAAGGTGTTCTCCGGCGCGGTCGCCTCCGGAGGCGTCGTCCGGGCGATCAAGGCCGGCGGCGAGTGGCCGCGCAGCCGCTTCGACGCGCTGACCGAGCGGGCCCAGTCGCTCGGCGCGAAGGGACTGGCCTGGGCGGTGGTGGAGCCGGACGGCTGGCGCTCGCCGATCGCGAAGTTCCTCTCCGAGGGCGAGATGACCGCCGTGACCGCCGCGCTCGGCGCGGGCGAGGGCGACGCGATCCTGATCGTGGCCGACACGGCGGAGGTGGCCGCGCGCGTCCTGGGCGCGCTGCGCGTGGAGGTCAGCGACGTGGAGCCGACGGGCCACGACCTCTTCTGGGTCGTGGAATTCCCCATGTTCGGCTGGAACGAGGGCGAGTCGCGCTGGGACCCGCTGCACCACCCGTTCACCTCGCCGACGGGCGACCTCGACGCCGATCCCGGCACCTGGCAGAGCCGCGCCTACGACGTGGTGCTCGACGGCTGGGAGCTCGGCGGCGGCTCCATCCGGATCAACCGGCCCGACGTGCAGCAGCGCGTGTTCGACGCGCTCGGCATCGGGCCGGACGAGGCGCAGGAGCGCTTCGGGTTCCTGCTCGAGGCGTTCCGCTACGGCGCGCCGCCCCACGGTGGGATCGCGTTCGGGATCGACCGGATCGTGGCGCTGCTGGCCGGCCGCGAGTCGATCCGGGACGTGATCGCCTTCCCCAAGGCGGCCAGCGGGGTGGACCCGCTCACGGGTGCGCCGGCGGCGGTCGACGACCGCCAGCTGCGTGATCTCGGCCTGAAGCTGCGCTAGCGTAGGCGGTGGCCCGAGCCTGTGCGCGAGCCTGCCGTACACGTTGAGCCGAACACCACCGAGATGGGAGTTCGACTCGTCGGTAGGGCCGTGGCCCGCCGCGGAGGACACCCACGCTTGCTAGGACAGCAGGCCCAACTCTCGGATCTGGCAGCGGCAGGCTGGGGCCACCTTCTTTGGCGGCGAGCTGCATCTGTCAGTCTTGCCGGGTGTCGATGAGGGAGCACCTCGACGCGCCTCGCGGCGAAGGCGCACTCGCCGACTCGCCTCACGCCGGCGCAGCGGGCGGAGCAGCCTGCGGGGACCTGGTGCGCGTGGCCGTGCGCGTGGCCGGCGACCGCATCGTCGAGGCCGGCTTCGCGGCCCGCGGATGTGCCGCTGCGCAGGCGGCCGGAAGCGCCGTCGTCGCGCTGGCCGAGGGCAGGCCCCTGCTCCAGGCCGCGCGCCTGACCGCCGGCGACGTGTCGGCCGAGCTGGGCGGCCTGCTGCCCGCGAAGCGGCATGCGGCCGACCTCGCCGCGGACGCCCTGCACCGCGCGATCGGCGCGGCGGCGCGCGACGGCGCGCCGGCCCTGGCGCCGCACCCGCGGCGCACGCTCGTCGCGATGAGCGGAGGCGTGGACAGCGCCGCCGCCGCGCAGCTCGCGATCGACTCCGGCGACGAGGTCGTGGCCGTGACGCTCGAGCTGTGGTCCGACCCGGCCACGGACGACGAGCGCAGCTGCTGCTCGCCGCGCGCCGTGCTCGGCGCCCGTGAGCTCGCCCACCGGATGGGCATCCCGCACCTCACGCTCGACCTGCGCGAGCGCTTCCGCTCGGCGGTCGTGGACGACTTCCTCACCGGCTACGCCGAGGGCCGCACGCCCAACCCGTGCGTGCGCTGCAACGGCGAGCTGCGCTTCGACGCGATGCTCGCGCTCGCGGGCTCGCTCGGCGCGGCGCGGCTGGCCACCGGGCACTACGCGCGGATCGCCCGGGACGAGCGCGGCCCGCTTCTGCGGCAGGGGGCGGACCCGCGCAAGGACCAGAGCTACATGCTCGCCAGGCTCGACCCGGAGCTGCTCGACCGGCTCTCCTTCCCGCTCGGCGCGCTCACGAAGGACGCGGTGCGCGGCCTGGCCCGCACCGCCGGCCTGCCGGTCGCCGACCGCCGCGAGAGCCAGGACCTGTGCTTTGCGGCGGGCCTCGGAAACCGGGCCTTCCTGCGCCGGCACGGCGCGCCGGCGCTCCGCCGGCCGGGCCGGATCGTGCACCTGGACGGGCGCCGGCTCGGTGAGCACGACGGGCAGGACGCCTTCACGGTCGGGCAGCGCCGCGGCCTCGGCGTTGCCGGAGGCGAGCCGCTCTACGTCGTCTCGAAGGATGCGGAGACCGCGACGGTCACGGTCGGCCCGCGCTCCGCGCTCGCCGCCACGAGCGTACTTCTGACGGGGCCGCACCTGCACCGCGGCCCGGACGGCGTGGAATCCGCGCGTCTGCGCTACGGCTCGGCCCCCATCCCCTGCCGCGCGACGGAGACGCCCGCGGGCGTCGAGCTCGAGCTGATGCAGCCGGCCGAGGCCGTCGCGCCCGGGCAGCTCGCCTGCCTGATGGCGGGCGACCGTGTGACGGGCCACGGGACGATCGCGAGGGCGAGTTGAACGCCGAGCGCGAGCTGATCGATCTCGACGCGCCGCTGGCCGCCGACTTCCACCCCGTGATCCGGCTGATCATCGGCGGGATAGCCGAGCGCGTGGACTTCGCCTTCGAGGAGATCGACGACCTCCAGCTCGCCGTCGAGCGGCTGCTCGCCGAGGCGGGCAGGCGCGAGACCGTCCACCTGCGGTTCGAGGTGGCGGAAGAGGCGATCCGGGCCCGCGTGGGCCCGCTGGACGAGCAGGCCATCGCCGCCGCCCTGCGCGACGGCGATGCGCGCCCGGGCCAGCTCACCCTGGAGCGGATCCTGACCACCGTGGTCGATTCGTTCGGGGTCGAGAACGCCGTCGACGGCGGCGTGGTAGTGCGGCTCGAGAAGCGCAAGGCCTACCTGTGAGTCCCGCGCACCACCGCTCGTCCTCGCCTTCGCAGGCCCGCCGGGAGGACCGCGAGCTGCTCCGGCGCTACCACGACGACGGCGACACCTCGGCGCGCGAGGAGCTGATCGAGCGCCACCTGCCGCTCGTCCGGTCGCTGGCGCGCCGCTACTCCGGCCGGGGCGAGTCGCTGGAGGACATCGAGCAGGTGGGCGCGATCGGCCTGATCAAGGCCATCGACCGCTTCGAGCTGTCCCGCGACGTCTCGCTCGCGACCTATGCCACGCCGAACGTGGTGGGGGAGATCAAGCGCCACTTCCGCGACAAGGGCTGGGCCATACGCGTGCCGCGCGCCCTTCAGGAGCTGAACGCCTCCATGTCCGGGGCGATCGAGCGGCTGACCGGCAGGCTGGGGCGCTCGCCGAGCATCGCCGAGATAGCCGAGGAGCTGAAGACGACGCCGGAGGAGGTGCTCGAGGCGATGGAGGTGGGCTCCGCCTACTCGACCGTCTCCCTGTCGACGGGTCCGAGCGGCGAGGAGGAGCTCGACCCGCTCGAGACGATCGGCGAGGAGGACGAGGGCTTCGAGCGCTCCGAGGACCGCGTGTCGCTCGAGCCGGCCTTCGAGCGCCTCCATGAGCGGGAGCGGGAGATCCTGCGGATGCGGTTCGAGGAGGGGCTGCCGCAGACGCAGATCGCGCAGGCGGTCGGCCTCTCGCAGATGCACGTCTCGCGCCTGATCCGGAAGTCGCTCGCCGAGATGCGCGAGGAGCTCACCTGAGGCCTGCTCCGGTGCGGGCCGCTCGACTTCTCAGCCTTGCCGTTCTGGCCCTTGCCCTGGGCGGCTGTCCGGGCGGCGGCGACGGCGAGGGCAGCGCGCTCGAGGGCGGCACCATCAGGGTGGCGGTGCCCGCGGCGCAGACGGGCGTGGATCCGGCGCTCGCCCCGCCGTACACCGGCTCGGGAGCGCAGCCGCTCGTGCTCGCCCACACCGCGCCGCTCGCCTACAGGCACGCCGGCGGCAAGGACGGCACGGCACTCGTGCCGGCGCTCGCGGCGCGCGTGCCCGAGCCGTCGGGCGACGGGCGTGCCTACACGCTGCGGCTGCGCCCCGGGCTCCGCTTCGCGAACGGCCGGCCCGTGCGCGCGTCCGACGTCAGGCACACGATCCTGCGCGCGCGAGCGCTCGGGCCCGTGGGCGCGAGGCTGTTCGCGGGGGTGCGGCGGCTCCGCGCCGACGACGAGCGCGGCACGGTCCGCATCGTGCTCAGGCGCTCGGACCCGTCGTTCCCGCACGCGCTCGCGGCCGCGCAGGCCGGCGTGGTGCCGGCAGCGGCGCCGATGCAGGCGAGCGAACGGCCGCTCTCCGGGGTGGGTCCCTACCGGATCGTGCGTGTGCGGCCAGGCCGCGGATACGTGCTTCGCCGCGACCGCGCGTTCTCGCTCCAGGGGGTGCAGGGCGGCCTGCTCGACGAGATCGCGGTCGTAGCGGGCGAGAGCGTGACCGCGCAGACCGACGCCGTGGTGGCCGACCGGCTCGACGTCATGACCGCGCCACCACCGCCCGACCGCCGGCCCGAGCTCCGCTCGGAGCTGCGCGAGCGCTATCACGAGGAGCCGGCGCTCGAGACGCGCTATCTCCAGATCCGCGTGGGCGGGGACGGTGCGGCCGAGCTGCGCGACGCGCTCGCGCTGGCGATGGACCGGCCCGAGGCCGCACGCGTGCTCGGCGGCCTCGTGCGCCCGACCTGCAGCCTGCTGCCGCCCGCGCTGCCGGGCGCCGGTGAGCCGGACAGCTGCCCGTGGGGCGATCCGGAGGACCACGCCGACCTGGTGCGGGCGCGCAAGCTTGTGGAGGACGCGGGCGCGCTCGGGCGCCGGGTGACGGTGGCGGCCGGCCCGGGTGACGGCGGGGCGGCGCGGCTGTACGCGCGTACGCTCACGACGCTCGGGCTGTCGCCCCGCCGCGTGGACGGGCGCGCGGAGGTGACGTTCCTGCGGGCCCGCGCGCCGGTCCCGGACTCGGCGCGCTTCCTCGTCCCGCTGGCGGAGCGGGTGCCGCTCGTGCTCGACGCGGAGGCGCTGCTGACCGCCGACGAGCTGCGCGCCACCACCGACGAGGCGGAGCGCGCCAGGCTCGCGCGCGCGCTCGACGAGGATCTCGTGGAGGGCGGGGTCGTGGTCCCGTACGCCCAGTCGCTCGGCACGGTCTTCGTGTCGGGGAGGATCGACGCGGCGAACTGCCTGAACGTCCACCCGGTGATCGGCGTGGACCTCGCCAACCTCTGTCTGCGCTGAAGGATCGGCGCCGTTGCGGCCGAATTCAGCCGTGTTAGGGCTTTGTTCAGAAGCCCGTGCCGGCGGCCAGCGGGAGTAGATTGCCCGGCCGACGGGGAAGAAGCACCCAAACGACTTGGAGGGAACCTGCATGGGGAAGGTGAGTAAGCGCGCGATCGCGCTGTTGCTGGCGGCCTTGGCGATGACCGTGGTGGCTGCCTGCGGCAGCGACGACGACAGCTCGGACTCGGGGAGCTCTGGCGAACAGGGCGGTGAGATCAAGATCGGCACGACCGGTCTCGACAACGCCGACCCGGTCATGTTCCAGACGACCCAGGCGGTCCAGGCCTTCCAGCTCGCCTACGTCCCGCTGCTCACCTACGCCCACAAGGAGGGCGCGGACGGCAGCGAGATCATCCCCGGCCTGGCGACCGAGGTGCCCGAGCCGACGAACGGCGGGAAGACCTACACCTTCCAGCTGCGCGACGGCCTGAAGTACAGCGACGGCACCGCCGTCAAGGCCAGCGACTTCGAGAACACCATCAAGCGGCTGCTCGTGCTCGGCAGCGGCTGGTCGTTCTTCTACAGCCCGATCATCGAGGGCTCCGAGGAGTTCCAGGGGAAGGGCGACCTCAAGGGCGACATCTCCGGCATCGAGACCGACGATCAGGCGGGAACGATCAAGGTCACGCTCACCGAGCCCGACACGAAGATCCTGTTCGCGCTCGCCGAGCCGTACGCAGCTCCGACCCCGGCGGCCAAGTCGCCGGCGAAGCAGCTGAAGCAGCCGCCGCCCGGCGTCGGCCCGTACGTCCTCGACATCGTGGACTTCAACCGTCAGTACGTCCTGACGCGGAACAAGAACTGGTCGGACATCCCGGGGATCCCGAGGGGGAACTTCGACAAGATCACCGGCGAGGTCTCGGACAGCGTCACGAAGATGACGCAGGACGTGATCACCGGCCAGCTCGACTTCATGACGGAGGACCCGACGGGCGACCAGCTGCCGGAGGTCAGGGCGAAGTACGCCGACCGCTACAGCGAGCAGGCGAACCCGCCGAACGTCTACTACAACTTCCTGAACGTCACGGTGCCGCCGTTCGACAAGCAGGAGGCACGCGAGGCCGTCAACTACGCCACCGACTCGAACGCGCTGGTGCGCGTGTTCGGCGGCCGGCTGACCCCGGGGTGCAACTTCCTGCCGCCCGGCGTCGTGGGCTACCAGGAGTTGGACTGCAAGTACGGCGCTCCCGACGGGAAGCCGGACATCGAGAAGGCCAAGCAGCTCGTGAAGGAGTCGGGCTACGAGGGTGAGAAGGTCACCTACTGGGTGAACAACAAGGACCCGCGTCCGGCGATCGCGGACTACTTCCGCGACCTGCTCAACGAGATCGGGTTCGACGCCGACGTGAAGACGCTCGACCAGCAGGTGTACTTCGAGCAGATCGGGCTGAAGAAGAACAAGGCCCAGATCGGCTTCACGGACTGGTACCAGGACTACCCGCACCCGGGCGACTTCATCGAGTCGCTGCTGAGCACGCGGGCGCTGTCGTCCGAGGTCACGTTCAACCAGGGGTTCGTGAGCGACCCCGAGCTGGACGATCAGCTCGATGAGCTGCGTCCCGAGGACCCGGAGGGTGCCGCGGACCAGTGGGCCGACCTCGACGACTACGTGGTCAACGAGAAGGCGTACGTGAACCCGTACGGGTTCGAGGAGTCGAGCTCCTTCTTCTCGGAGCGCATGAACGCCGACGACTGCACCGGCGTGCACCCGGTCTACAAGAACGACTGGCTGCTGTTCTGCAAGAAGTAGCCGTAACCGCGGGCGGGCGGGGCCAGCCGGGTCCCGCCCGCGCGCGTTAGCCTGACCGCATGGCCACGGAGCCGGCCACAGAGTTCGCGCTGGAGGGCCCGTCGGCCCTGCAGGGCGAGCCGCGCCGTCGCGGCACCGCCGGAATGGGCCCGTGGCGCCTGGCGTTCCGGCGGCTGCGGAGCAACCGCGTGGCGGTGGTCTTCGGCTTCGTGTTCGTCGTCCTCGTCGCGGTCTGCCTCGCGGCGCCGCTGTGGGCGGACCACGTGGCGCACACCGACCCGTACAAGAACCACCTGACCGACACGGTCATCGTCGACGGCGAGAAGAAGGACGTGGTCACCCCCGACGGCATCCCGATCGGGCCCACGTGGCAGGGCGAGTTCTTCCTCGGCGCGGACGGCAACGGCCGCGACACGATGGTGCGGCTGCTCTACGGCGGCCGCAACTCCCTGCTCATCGGGGTGGCGGCCGCGCTGATCACAACCTTCCTCTCGATAGTGGTGGGCGTCCTCGCCGGGTTCTTCCGCGGCTTCACCGACACCGTGCTCTCGCGGACCATGGACGTGATCTGGGCGTTCCCGGTGGTGCTGCTGGGCGTCGCGCTGGGCACGGCGCTGACGCTGTCCGGCCTCCAGATCGGCCCGGTCGACATCAGCGGCCGGTCGAAGCTGATCCCGATCCTGATCATCGCGATCGTCTACGTGCCGTACATGGCACGGCCGATCCGCGGCCAGGTGCTCTCGCTGCGCGAGAAGGAGTTCGTGGAGGCGGCGCGCGCCCAGGGCGCCGGCTCCCTGCGGATCATGCTGTCGGAGATCCTTCCCAACCTCTCGTCGACGGTGATCGTCTTCTTCCCGCTGATGGTGGCCAACGCGATCCTGCTCGAGGCGGCGCTCGGCTTCCTCGGCGTGGGCGTCCAGCCGCCGGAGGCGTCGTGGGGCACGATGATCGGCGACGGCGTGAAGCACATCCTGTCCGGTCCCCACCTGGCGATCGTGCCCGGCGTCATGCTCGTGGTCACGGTGCTCGCCCTGAACATCTTCGGCGACGGCGTGCGCGACGCGTTCGACCCGCGCGCCAAGATCCACCTGGAGCACTGACATGGCGCGCTTCATCGTCCGCCGGATCGGTCAGATGCTGCTCGTGCTGTTCGCCGTCTCGGCGCTCACGTTCCTGATCTTCAACGTGATCCCCGGCGGCGACCCGGCGGTGCGGATGGCCGGCCGCCACCCCGACCCCGGACAGCTCGCCCGCATCCGGGCCGAATGGGGCTTCAACGACCCGGTCTACGTGCAGTACCTGAAGACGATGCAGAAGACCTTCACGGGCGATCTCTCCTCCTACACGACGAACGTCGACGTCGTGGACGAGCTGCGCAAGCGCGCGCCGCGCACGTTCGCCCTCGCCATCGGGGCGGCCATCATCTGGATGCTCGCCGCGACCGCGATCGGGCTCTACACGGCGGCCAGGGCGGGCCGCTTCGCCGACCGCTCCATAACGATCCTCGCGCTGGTCGGCATCTCGATGCCCGTGTTCTGGGTCGGGGCGCTGATGAACTACTACCTGGGCTTCAAATGGGGGATCTTCCCGAACGGCGGCTACGTGCCGTTCGCGGACGACCCCTGGGAGTGGTTCTACCACCTGATCATGCCGTGGACCGCGCTGTCGATCCTGTTCATCGGCGTCTACTCGCGCGTGCTCCGGTCGAACATCCTCGACACGATCAACGAGGACTACGTGCGCACCGCGCGGGCGAAGGGGCTCTCGGAGCGCCGCGTGATGTACAGGCACGTGCTGCGCAACTCGCTGATCCCGATCGTGACCCTCTGGGGCCTCGACTTCGGCGCCGTGCTCGGCGGCGGGACGATCCTCACGGAGACCGTGTTCGACATCCAGGGCGTCGGCCAGTACGCCGCGGAGTCGATCGGTCAGCTGGACGTGCCGCCGGTGCTCGCGATCACGCTGTTCGGGTCGTTCTTCATCGTGCTGCTGAACACCGTGGTGGACATCCTGTACGCCGCGATCGACCCACGGATCCGCCTCCAGTAGATGCCCGAGCCGCTTCTCAGCGTCCGCGATCTCGAGGTCTCCTTCGCGACCGACGAGGGCGTCGTGCAGGCGGTGGACGGCGTGTCGTTCGACATCGGCCAGGGGGAGATCCTCGCCGTGGTCGGGGAGTCGGGCTCGGGCAAGTCCGTCAGCGCGATGACGCTGATGGGGCTCACGCGCTCGCCGAACGCGCGTTTCAGCGGCTCGGCGATGTACAAGGGCGAGGATCTCATCTCCGCAAGCGACGAACGCCTGCAGGACGTCCGCGGGGCTGAGATTGCGATGATCTTCCAGGACCCGATGAGCTCGCTGAACCCGGTCCAGAAGATCGGGGCTCAGATCGTCGAGCAGATCCAGGCGCACGAGGCGCTGCCCGACGCGCAGGCGCGCGAGCGCGTGGTGGAGCTGCTCGAGCGGGTCGGCATCCCGCGCGCGCGTGAGCGCATCGACTCCTATCCGTTCGAGTTCTCCGGCGGGATGCGCCAGCGCGTGATGATCGCGCTGGCGCTCTCCTGCGACCCGAACGTCCTGATCGCCGACGAGCCCACCACGGCGCTCGACGTCACGATCCAGGCGCAGATCCTCCAGCGCATCCGCTCCCTCCGCGACGAGACGGGGGCGGCGGTGATCCTCGTGACCCACGACCTCGGGGTGGTCGCGGACATCGCCGACCGCGTGGCGGTCATGTACGCGGGGCGGATCGTGGAGCAGGGCTCGCTCGACGACATCTTCTACGACCCCCAGCACCCCTACACGTGGGGCCTGCTGGGCTCGATCACGCGTGTGGACAAGCCGCGGCCGGCGCGGCTCCCGGCGATCGCCGGGCTGCCGCCGTCGCTCGCGGACCGGCCCGAGGGCTGCCACTTCCGGCCGCGGTGCCCGCACGAGTTCGCGAAGTGCACCGAGGTGCCGCCGCTCGAGGCGCGCGTGGAGGGCGGGCAGCATCTGGACCGCTGCTGGCTGACCGTCGAGCAGAAGCGCTCCGACCGCGAGGTGCTGCCGGGCGAGATCGGGCTGCGCTCCAAGGAGGGCGCGCCGGCGTGAGCTCGCAGCCGGAGCCGGACGGCAAGCTGCTCGAGGTCGAGCATCTCAAGCTGCATTTCCCGATCCGCGACGGGATCATCTTCGACCGCCAGGTGGCGAGCGTCCACGCGGTCGACGACGTTACGTTCGATCTCATCGAGGGCGAGACGCTCGGGCTGGTGGGCGAGTCGGGCTGCGGGAAGACGACCCTCTCGCGCGCGCTGATGCGCCTGCTCGAGCCGACCGACGGGACGGTCCGCTTCCGCGGCAAGGACGTGACGCACGCGGGCCACAAGCAGCTCGAGCCGGTGCGCCGCGACATGCAGATGGTGTTTCAGGACCCGTACGCGTCGCTCAACCCGCGCAAGCGGATCAGCCAGATCATCGGGCTGCCGCTCCGGCTGCACGGCGCCCCGCGCGACAGCATCGAGAACCGCGTGCGCGAGCTGCTCGAGAAGGTCGGGCTCCACCCGGAGCACCTGAACCGCTACCCGCACGAGTTCTCCGGCGGCCAGCGCCAGCGCATCGGCGTGGCCAGGGCGCTCGCGCTCGAGCCGCGCCTGATCGTGCTCGACGAGCCGGTGTCCGCCCTCGACGTGTCGGTCCAGGCGCAGATCATCAACCTGCTCGACGACCTCCAGGACGAGTTCAAGCTCACCTACCTCTTCGTCGCTCACGACCTGTCCGTCGTCCGGCACGTCTCCGACCGGATCGCGGTCATGTACCTCGGCAAGCTGATGGAGGTCTCGCCGGCCGAGGAGCTCTACACGAAGCCCATCCATCCGTACACCGGCGCGCTGCTCGCGGCCATCCCGATCCCGGACCCGCGCGAGAACCGCCGCCGCGAGCGGATCGTGGTCGGAGGGGAGCCCCCCAACCCGATCAACCCGCCGTCCGGGTGCGTCTTCCATCCGCGCTGCCCGCGCGCCACCGACATCTGCCGCACGGTCGAGCCTCCGCTGGCTCGCTATCCGAGCGGCCACCTCGCGGCGTGCCACCACCCGATGAACGTGACGGAGGACGAGATCCGCGCCGCCGAGCGCGACGAGACCAGTCCTCACGGGTGCGGTGACGAGCTGCCGAAGGACAGCCTCGAGACGGTCAGCCTGCCCGGCTCAGCCGGCGCGTCCTAGACCGTCGCGGCGCCCGCCGGAACTCCTCCAGAGGCCCCTCGCCAATCCGGGTAAAGCCCCGGCAAACCGCGGCTTTTCCGGCTTCGGATGCGGGTGTGCACGGGTTCTTGCAGAGAATGTGGACAAGGTCGTCTCTTTGTGCGACGCTACGCCACGTATTGCAGAGGTTCGCTCATTGAACCTATGCAGATACGGGTCGACCCGCCAAGCGAAGGGATACCCTCCATGTACATCCGGCGCTAAGTACGACGTGATGGACCGAGACCGCGCAGACAGCGCGGTCTCAGTCTTTTCGGGGCACTGTTGAGGCATGCGGCAGGTAATCGACCTACTGAAGCACAGTCGTCGCTCCCGGATCTTCTTCGGGGCGCTCGCGCAGTCCTCGCTCGGCACAGGCGCGGCGGTGGTGGCTCTGCTGCTGCTCTCCTACGAGCGATTCGAGTCGCCGTGGGCGATCGGCCTCGTGCTGCTCGCCGACGTGGCGCCGGCGATGGTGCTCGGTCCCCTGTTCGGAGCCGCCGCCGACCGCTGGTCGCGGCGCACCTGCATCGTCGCGTCCGACGTGATCCGCGCGGTCGCGTTCATCGGGATCTTCCTCGTCGACGGCTTCGTCCCGACCGTGCTGCTGGCGCTGCTGGCCGGCATCGGCACGGGCCTCTTCACGCCCGCCGCGCTCGCTTCGCTCCCGAGCGTCGCCGGGCGCGAGCGCCTGGCGGCGGCCTCGTCGCTGTACGGGGCCGTGCTCGACTTCGGGTTCATCGCCGGGCCGGGCGTCGCCGCCGTCCTGCTGCTGTTCGCGGGCCCGGACACCATCCTCGCGCTGAACGGGGCCAGCTACGCGATCTCGGCGCTGCTGCTGGCACCGCTCCAGTTCGGCGCGATCACCCCCGGCGAGCCGACGGGCGAGAAGCCGTCGTCGCTGCTGCGCGAGGCGCGCGACGGCCTCGTGGCGACCGCGGGCATGCGGGGCCTGCGCTTCGTGCTCGTGGCGTCGGCCGCGGCGCTGTTCCTCGGAGCGATGTTCAACGTCGCGGAGCTGTTGCTCGCGAAGGACGAGCTGGACGGCGGGGAGATCGGCTTCTCCGTGCTCGTCACGATCTACGGCATCGGGTTCATCTCCGGCTCGCTCAGCGGCGCGAAGGGAGGCGGGCCCGCCCAGCTCAAGTCCCGTTACCTGCTCGGGCTGTTCCTGATGGCTGCAGGCGTGCTCGCCAGCGGAGCGGCGCCGGTGATCGGCGCGGCCGCCGTGACGTTCCTCGCCGCGGGCTACGGCAACGGGCTGATGCTCGTCTACGAGCGGCTGCTCATCCAGGAGGCGGTCCCGGACGAGCTGTCGGGCCGTGTCTTCGGAGTGAAGGACGCGCTCACCGCGTGGGCGTTCGCGCTGGGCTTCCTGATCGGCCCCGTGCTGCTCGAGCTGCTCGGCACGCGTGGGATGGCGATCGCCGCGGGCGCCGGTGGCCTCGTGGTCTGGTTCGTGTCCTGGTACGGGCTGCGCAGGCCCTGGTGGACGGAGATCGAGCCGGTCCGCTGGGGCGCGTACGACGTGCTACTTAACGGAGCCGGCGGCGACGCCGTGGCCCATGCCGGCGCCCGCGAGGAGGGCACGCACCTCGTCGGACGAAGCTGAGCCCACCGGGGGCTGCCGCTTCACGACGCGCGTCAGGGCCGCCACGACCGTCGGGTCGAACTGCGTCCCGGCGTTGTTCTCGAGCTCCTCGATCGCCGCCTCCATGGGCATCGCCTTGCGGTAGACGCGGTCCGTGGTCATGGCGTTGTAGGCGTCGCAGCAGAAGACGATCCGCGAGGGGAACGGGATGTCCGTGCCCGCGAGCCCGTCGGGGTAGCCCTGCCCGTCCCAGCGCTCGTGGCATGAACGGACGATCTCGCCGACCCGGCCGAGCAGGCCGCCGACGCGGTCGAGGAGGAACTGGCCCTCGATCGTGTGGGTCTTCATCACCTCGAACTCGCTCTCGGTGAGCTTGGCCGGCTTGTTCAGGATGTCCTTCGAGATGGCGATCTTGCCGACGTCGTGGAGCATCGCGGCGAACTCGAGCTCCTGGCGGTCCTCGTCGGGCACGCCGAGCTCGTCGGCCGTCGCGTTCACGAGCTCCACCACCGAGCGGGAGTGGTGGGCGGTGTAGCTGTCCTCCGACTCGACGACGTCGGAGAGGAGCATCACCGTGCCGCGGTAGGCGCGCTGCAGCTCGAGCGCCTTCGTGTAGCGCTCGCGCCGGTCGATCGAGAAGAGCTGGATGAGCCAGGCGAGCGGCCCGATGCCGAGGAGGTAGAGCGGCTCGCTCTGGGCGCCGACCGACACCACGAACGCGATCGGGATGAACATCGACTCGACGCCGATGCCGCTGACCACGTCGCGCACGACCTCGACGCTCGGCAGCCGGTCGACGAGCACGTTGCGGCCGAGCGCCCACACGAGGTTGTTCCCGTAGTAGGCGCCGACGGCGAGCACATAGATGTCGAGCTGCGAGGTATCGAGCGGCCCGGGCGCGAGCCAGGCGAGCACCAGCACCGCGGGCACGGGCACCCACGAGTCCGCGAGCGCGCTGAGCATCTGATCGCGGTGCCAGTTGCCGCGCAGGATCGCGGGGAGCAGCGAGAGCTGGACGGCGAGCGCCTCGAGCAGCGGCAGGTACGGGAGCGGGCCGTACAGCAGAAGCGGCACGAACACGAGCGTCTCGGCGGAGCCGTAGCGGCCGCCGAACTCGAAGCGGACCTGGAGGAGGAGCGCGTAGCCGACCACCAGCCCGGCCACGAGCAGCGGGTCCGGCCCGCGCTCGTCGGGCAGCAGGACGGCCATGGCGGCAGCGGCCACGACGAAGAGCGCGGCGGCGGTTCGCGTGACCGCCTTCTCACGCCGCGCCATCTGGCTCGCGCGCCGCTCGCGCGCCTCGCCAACGAGTTCCTCGGCGACCAGCATTACGCCAATCGTCGGCAGGAAGCTGGGCACGGCCGCCTTCTGCAACGGCAATGCATACCTTCAGCGACGAAACCTCCCGCCCGGCGGGAGGGTTGTCGCCCGGCCTAGACTCCGGGCGATGAAGGCTGTGGAGATTCGGGAGCGCTTTCTGGCGTTCTTCGAGGAGCGCGGGCACCTGCGCGTGCCCTCGGCCTCGCTCGTGCCGCCGTCCTACGACCCGTCGGTGCTGCTCACGACGGCCGGCATGCAGCCGTTCAAGCCCTACTTCCGGGGAGAGGAGGAGCCGCCCTCGCCGCGTCTCACCTCCTGCCAGAAGGTCTTCCGCACGACCGACATCGAGGAGGTGGGGAACACCCACCGGCACCTCACCTTCTTCGAGATGCTCGGCAACTTCTCGGTGGGCGACTACTTCAAGGAGCAGGCCGTCGAGCACGCGCTCGAGCTGTCCACGAAGGGCTTCGGCCTCCCCGAGGAGAGCATCTGGATCTCGGTGTTCGGCGGCGACGAGGAGCTCGGGCTGGGACCCGACGACGAGGCCATCGAGCACTGGCGGGCGGTCGGCGTGCCCGACGAGCGCATCGTGCGGCTCGGCCGCAAGGACAACTTCTGGCAGTCGGGCCCGACCGGCCCCTGCGGGCCCTGCTCGGAGCTCTACCTCGACCGCGGGCTCTCCTTCGGGGCGGAGGACGACCGTCCCGGGGACGACACGGAGCGCTTCCTCGAGTTCTGGAACCTCGTATTCATGCAGTACGAGCTCGGGCCGGGCAACTCGCTGACCCCGCTGCCGCGCCGCAACATCGACACCGGGATGGGCCTCGACCGGATGGCGGCGGTGCTCCAGGGCGTGGAGTCGGTCTTCGAGACGGATCAGCTGCACCCGCTCGTGGAGCTCGGCGAGGAGCTGTCGGGCCGCTCCTACGGGCAGGACGACGCCACCACGCGCGCGCTGCGGATCCTCGCGGACCACGGGCGCGGCGCAACTTTCCTCTTGGCCGACGGCGTCGTGCCCTCGAACGAGGACCGCGGCTACATCCTGCGCCGGATCATGCGCCGCGCGATGCACCAGGGCCGGGTGCTCGGGATCGAGGATGAGGGGCTGCTGACGCGGCTGGCCGAGCGCACGGTCGAGCTGATGGGCGACGCCTATCCGGAGCTGCGCCGCGAGTGGCCCACCATCGAGCGCTGGGCGCGCGCGGAGGAGGAGGGCTTCGGCCGGACGCTGGCGCAGGGCGAGCGCCTGCTCGCCGAGCTCGTGTCCCAGGCGCGCGAGGCCGAGACCTCCTGGGTCTCCGCCGAGGACGCCTTCAAGCTCCACGACACCTACGGGTTCCCGTACGAGATGACCAAGGAGCTCCTCGCCGAGGAGGGGCTGTCGGTCGACGACCAGGGCTTCGAGGAGCTCATGGAGCGCGCGCGCGAGGTCTCGCGCGGGGGCCGGGCGGAGGCCGGCGCCCCCGTGCACACGGCGCACGAGGACGTTCTGCGGTTCGCGCGCGGCGCCGGGTTCAGAACGCGCTTCGTGGGCTACGAGACCACCGAGGCCGAGACGGTGCTGCGCGCGGCGGAGCGCGACGACGGGCGGGTGCTCGCGAAGCTCGAGGAGAGCCCGTTCTATGCGGAGGGCGGCGGCCAGGTGTCCGACACCGGCGTCGTCGAGACTCCCTCCGGGCGCGCGCGGGTTGTCGACGTTTACCGGGTGGGCGACGACCAGGCGCTGGCGCTCGAGCCGCTGGAGGGTGAGCTGGGCGCCGGCGAGACCGCGGTGGCGCGGGTCGAGCGCGACACGCGGCTCGCCACCATGCGCAACCACACGGCCACGCACCTGCTGCACGCGGCGCTGCGCGAGCGGCTCGGCACGCATGTCCGCCAGGCCGGCTCCTACGTGGGGCCCGACAAGCTGCGCTTCGACTTCACGCACGGCGAGCGCATGACCGACGCGGAGCTGGCGGACGTGGAGGCCTGGATCGCCGACAGGATCGCCGAGGCGCATCGAGTCCACGCGATCGAGACGACTCGCGACGAGGCCGAGGCGCTCGGCGCGATGGCCCTGTTCGGCGAGAAGTACGGCGATTGGGTGCGAATGGTCGAGATCGAGGGCGTCTCGCGCGAGCTCTGCGGCGGCACGCACGTCGCGAGCACCGCCGAGCTTGGGCTGTTCCATCTGCTGAGCGAGACTTCGAGCGCCTCGAACGTGCGCCGCATAGAGGCCGTCACGGGCCGCGCCGGGACGGAGCTGTTCCGCGAGCGCACCGGCCGGCTGCGCGAGCTGGCGGCCATCATGCGCGTGCCCGAGGCCGAGGTCGTGCGCGCGGTCGAGCGCCTCAGCTCCCGCGTGAAGGAGCTGCAGAAGGCGCCCGCGCAGCAGGCCGACGGCGCGGCCGCCGACGAGCTCGCCGCCGGCGCGGAGGAGCTGGGCGGGGTCAAGATCGTCGTGGAGGTCACGTCCGCCCCGGACGCCGACTCGCTCCTTCAGCTGTCGGACACCATCCGCCAGCGGCTCGGTGACGCGGCCGTTCTGCTCGGCGCGGCCGGGGACGGCCGCGTGCAGCTGGTGGCGAACTTCGCGCCCGCGGTCGTGGAGCGCGGCCTGCGCGCCGACGAGATCGTGCGCGCGGCGGCCAAGGTGGTGGGCGGCGGCGGCGGGGGCCGCGACACGATGGCGCAGGCCGGTGGCCGCGACGCCGAGAAGCTCCCCGACGCGCTCGCCACCGCGCGGCTCGAGATCGAGCGGGCGCTCGGCTGATGGGCCGGGTGCTCGCCCTGGATCACGGATCGGCGCGCTGCGGGGTCGCCGTCTCCGACCCCTCGGGAACGCTCGCGAGTGTGCTGCCCGTCGTCGAGCGGCCGGACACGCGCGCCGGCCTGGCGGCCATCGCGCAGCTGGTCGAGAGCCGGGAGGTGGAGCGCGTGGTCGTGGGTCTGCCGCTCACGCTCGCGGGCGAGGAGGGTGAGCAGGCCGCGGCCGCGCGTGCATTCTCCGAGCGCCTCGCGGGCAGACTGTCCGTACCCGTGGACCTGCACGACGAGCGCCTGACCACCCGCCTGGCCGCACGCACCGGAGGCGGCGGCGACCTCGACTCGCGCGCGGCCGCGCACCTGCTCGAGAGCTACCTGGGCCGCGCGGGAGCGGGACTCTCCGAGTGAGCGGAGGGCCCCCGCCGGTCCCGGGCGGCCGCTCGCCCGAGGAGCGCGCTGCCGCGCGCCGGCAGCGTGACGCGCGCCGCTCGGACGACGGCGACTGGCTCGCGGAGGCCGAGCGGCTGACCGCCCCGCCGCCGCCGCCGTCGGGCCGCGGCCCGCGGCCGCGCTGGGGCCGCATCGCGGCGCTCGTCGTGGTGGTCGCCCTGCTCGCGGGGATCGGCTGGTTCCTCGTGTCGCTCTACCAGCCGTTCGGGGACGACGGCGGCGAGCGCGTGAGCGTGGCGGTGCCGCGCGGGTCGAGCCTCGAGCAGATCGCTGAGCTGCTGGAGGCGCGGGGCATCGTCTCGAGCTCCACGTTCTTCCAGCTCCGCGCACGGCTCGCGGGCCGCAGCGACGACCTGAAGCCGGGCACCTACACGCTGCGCAGGGACATGAGCTACGGCGCGGCGCTCGACGCGCTCGAGGAGGGGGTGCCGCCGAACATCGTGCGGGTCACGATCCCGGAGGGGCTCTCGCGCCGGGAGATCGCCGGCGTGCTGCCGGCCGGGCTCCGCGGCAGCTACGTCGCCGCGAGCCGGCGCTCGCCGGAGCTCGACCCGCGCGAGTACCGGGCGCCCGCCGGCGCGAGCCTCGAGGGCTTCCTCTTCCCGGCGACGTACGAGCTGAAGAAGGGCGTGCCGGTCCGCCGGCTCGTCGACCGCCAGCTTGCGGCATTCGAGCAGCAGTTCGCGACGGTGAACATGCGCTACGCCCGCAGCAAGAACCTCACGCCCTACGACGTGCTGACGATCGCCTCGATGGTCGAGCGCGAGGCCCAGGTGCCGCGCGAGCGGCGCCTGATCGCCTCCGTGATCTACAACCGGCTCCGTGACGGGATTCGGCTCGACATCGACGCGACCACGCGCTTCGCGGTCGGCAACTGGAGCCGGCCGCTCAAGGTGTCCGAGATCAACGATCCCTCGCCGTACAACACCCGCGTGCAGCCCGGCCTGCCGCCCGGCCCGATCGGAAACCCGGGCCTCGCCTCGATCGAGGCCGCGGCCAACCCCGCCCGCACCGGCTACATCTTCTACGTGGTGAAGCCGGGCACCTGCGGCCGGCACAACTTCGCCGAGACCGACGCGGAGTTCCAGCGCTACGTGGATGAGTACGAGCGGGCCAGGGAGGCCGCCGGCGGGCGCTCGCCGACGAACTGCTGATGGCGCTTGCGGGGGTGCTCGGCTACCCGGTGGGCCACAGTCGCTCCCCGGCGATGATGAACGCCGCGTTCCTCGAGTGCGGGCTCGACTGGAACTACGTGAAGCTGCCCGTGCCGCCGGCGCTGTTCGCCGAGACGGTGCGGGCGCTCCCGGCGTCCGGCTACGCGGGCGTGAACGTCACGATCCCGCACAAGCTCGCGGCGTTCGAGCTGGCGGACGAGGCCAGTCCGGCGGCGGAGGCGATCGGCGCCGCGAACACGCTGAGCTTCGCAAACGGCCGGATCAGGGCGGAGAACACCGACGCCGGCGGGCTGCTCGAGGCCCTCGAGGAGCCCGTGGCGGGCCGGCGGGCGCTCGTGCTCGGAGCCGGGGGGGCCGGCCGCGCGGCGGCGTGGGCGCTCCGTGAGGCCGGCGCGGAGGTGTCGGTCTGGAACCGCACGCCGCGGCGTGCGGCCGCGCTGGCCGAGGAGCTCGGCATCACCCATGCCGCCGCGCCGGGGCCGACCGAGGTCCTCGTGAACGCCACGTCGATCGGGCTGACGCCCGCGCTCGAGGAGGACGAGGCGCTCGCGGCGCTCGGCCTGGCGGGCACGCCCCCGCCGGAGACGGTCGTGGACCTCGTCTACGGCGAGCGCCCGACTCCGCTCTGGACCTGGGCGTCGCGCGGCGACGGGCGGGTGGTCGGCGGCCTGGAGGTGCTCGTGCGCCAGGGCGCGCTCAGCTTCGAGCTCTGGACGGGGCAGCCGGCGCCCGTCGACGCGATGCGCCACGCCGTCTCGCCCTCCGGCGCCTAGTCGGCGGATTTCGCCCCTAAACCCCGGGCAGCGCGCTGCCGATATGCCAGGCAATGGCCATCTCCCGCCCTGTCCTCCTCGCTCTGCTCGGCGTCGTCCTGCTCGGCGCCTCGGCCTTCGCGGTCACGAACGCACGCGACGCGAGCGACAGCTCCTCGAGCAGCGCGGCCCCGGCCCAGCAGGTCTCTCAGCAGAACGGCTCGCTGAACGCCGACCAGGCGCTCGGGGCTGCCTTCTCGGGCAGCGGCGCGCTCGACAGCGGGAAGATCGATGCCAGCCTCGACCTCGAGCAGGCCGCCGCCAACGACGCGGACTTCAACTTCAGCCTCAAGCTCGACGGCGCCTTCCAGAACGGCGCCAAGAACGAGATGCCGCTGTTCGCCTTCAAGCTCAAGGCCAACACGGGCGACACGACCGTCACGGCCGGCGCCGTCTCGGTCGGCGACCGCGCCTTCCTCACGCAGGGGAACCAGGCGTTCCGCGTACCGCAGCCGCTGTTCGCGCAGTTCAAGCAGGCGCGCCGCCAGATCGCGTCCTACGCGGGAGGCGCCACGGCCTCGGAGCCGGGCATCCTCGGCCTCGACCCGCGCTCCTGGCTCACGAACGTGAAGGACGAGGGCGAGGCCCAGGTCGACGGCGTGACCACCAAGCACGTGTCCGCCACCGTCGACGCTCCCAACCTCGTCCGCGACCTGCTCCCGCTCGCGCGGCAGGGCGGCGCCTCGGTGAACCTCCCGTCGAACTTCGACCAGCAGGTGGGCAAGGTCGTGAAGAAGGCGGAGGTGGACGTCTACGTGGGCCAGCAGGACCAGATCCTGCGCCGGCTCAACGTGGCGCTCGACCTCGACCTCGGCCAGAACAGCCAGTTCGGCCAGCCGCGCGTGCGCTTCGACCTGAACCTGACCGACGTGAACGAGGCCCAGGTCATCAGGGCGCCGAAGAACGTCTCGGGCGGCGCCCCCAAGGCCGAGGCCGGCGCGTTCTCCAGCGCGATCCTCGGGGTCGGCGTCCTCGCGGTCGATCCGCCGGCGGGGCTCGCCGCCGCGCGCAAGGCCGGCTTCCGCATCGGTGACGTCATCAGCCCGGCCCCGATCACCAACAACCCGCGCAAGGTCGCCGCCGCGGTGCGCCGTCACCAGAAGGTCGTGATCTTCTTCCAGAACCCGCGCGGGCTCGACGACCAGGCCACCGGCCGGTCGGTGCGCTCGGTGCGCGGCCAGACGAAGGCGAAGGTCTTCACGGACGACATCCGGAGCGTGGACCGGTACGGACCGATCCTCGAGGACGTGGGCGTGAACCAGGCGCCGTCGATCGTGATCATCGACCGTCGCGGGAACGCACATCTGCTCGAGGGCTTCATCGACTCCCGCGCCCTCGCCCAGGAAGTCGCCGACGCGCGATGAGCGGGCGCCAACCGGGTCCGGCCGCGCTGCGCGCCGTACCCGACCGGGGCTCTGACGAGGCGGCCAACGGCGACGCCTCGACCAACGGACTGACGCCGCCGCGCCGCGGCGGCTCGCGCCTGATCAGCGACGTGCTCGTGGAGCTCGAGTTCGCGCCGGTCGAGCGGGTGCAGGCCGCGGTGGAGGAGGGGAAGGCGCACCGCCGGCCCCCAGAGGAGATCCTGATCGAGTCCGGCGCGATCACGAGCGACCAGCTCGCACGCGCGGTGGCTCAGCGCTTCGGGCTCCAGCACGCCGACCTGTCCATCTACAAGACGGACGTGGCTGCGCTGAACCTGATCAGCCCGCCCGCCGCACGCCGGCTGGGGTCCGTGCCGATCGGCTTCGACGACGCCGGGCACCTGCTCGTGGCGATGGCGGACCCGTCGAACGTGCTCGCGCTCGACGACCTGAAGCTGATGACCGGACACGAGGTGCTGCCGGTCGTGGCCGCCCTCGACGACATCCACGGCCTCATCGGCCGGATGAGCAAGCTGGACGACGCCGTGGCGGCGGCGGTCAGGGAGGGCGAGGAGGAGGAGGTCGCCGACGTCACCGAGGTCCGCGAGACCGCGGACGACGCGCCGGTGATCAAGCTCGTGAACTCGATCATCGCCCAGGGGGTCGAGGAGGGCGCGTCCGACATCCACTTCGAGCCGGAGGGGCGCGACATGCGGGTCCGCTTCCGCGTGGACGGGGTGCTCCGCGAGAGCACCCACATCCCGCGCCGCATGGTGCCCGGCACCGTCTCGCGCGTGAAGATCATGGCCAACCTCGACATCGCGGAGAAGCGCGTGCCGCAGGACGGCCGCGTCTCCCTCACCGTCGAGGGCCACCCGATCGACCTCCGCATCGTGACGATGCCGCACGTCGAGGGGGAGGGCCTCGTCATGCGCATCCTCGACAAGACCCAGGCGCTGATCGGCCTGGACCAGCTCGGCATGTCGAGCCAGGGCGAGATGATGTTCGAGGACGGCTTCCGGCGCTCCTACGGCGCCGTGCTCGTCACCGGCCCGACCGGCTCCGGCAAGTCGACCACGCTCTACGCCGCGCTCAACGAGATCAACGAGCCCGAGCGCAACATCATCACGATCGAGGACCCGGTCGAGTACCAGCTTCCCGGCGTGAACCAGCTTCAGGTGAACCCGAAGGCGGGGCTCACGTTCGCCTCGGGGCTGCGGGCGATGCTGCGGGCCGACCCGGACGTGATCATGGTCGGCGAGATCCGCGATGCCGAGACGGCGAAGATCGCCGTGGAGTCGGCGCTCACCGGGCACCTGGTGCTGTCGACGCTCCACACGAACGACGCCCCGTCGGCGATCACGCGGCTGACGGAGATGGGGATCGAGCCGTTCCTGACGGCCTCGGCGGTCTGCACCGTCGTCGCCCAGCGGCTGGTCCGCCAGCTCTGCACCTACTGCAAGCAGCGCACGCTGCTCAGCGTCTCATCGCTCGAGCGCGCCGGCTTCAACGTCGCCTTCGACCTCGAGGCGTACGACCCCGTCGGCTGCAGCCGCTGCGGCGGCTCCGGCTACAAGGGCAGGACCGGCCTCTACGAGGTGATGGTCATGACGGAGGAGACGCGCGACCTAACGGTCGAACGGGCTTCTGCCGATGACATCAGGAAGGTCGCGGTGTCCCAGGGGATGCGCCCGCTGCGGGCCGACGGCTTCGAGAAGGTCAAGAACGGCGTCACGTCCATTGCCGAGGTTGCAAGGGTCACGTGAACGTCACGTCGCGCCGATAGGAGCCCTGATGGAGTTCGATTTCGCAGACGTGCTGTTGCAGGTGATGGAGCGCAACGCCTCCGACCTTCACCTGACCGCCGGCGCCCCGCCGATGATCCGCCATCACGGGCGGCTCCACGCGCTCGACTACCCCGTGATGAACCCGCAGACCACGCGCGAGGTCATCTACTCGATCCTCACCAACGATCAGCGCCAGCGGCTGGAGAACGACTGGCAGATCGACCTCGCCTACTCCATCCCCGGCAAGGCGCGCTTCCGCGTGAACGCCTACTTCCAGCGCGCCTCGATGAGCGCGGCGTTCCGGCTCATCCCGCAGGACATGCCGAAGCTCGCGAGCCTCGGCCTGCCCAAGACGCTCGTCGACTTCACGAAGAAGCCGCGCGGGTTCGTGCTCGTGACGGGCCCGACCGGCTCGGGCAAGTCCACGACGCTCGCCGCGATGCTCGACCTGATCAACGACACGCGCCACGAGCACATCCTCACGATCGAGGACCCGATCGAGTTCCTGCACATGCACAAGAAGTGCATCGTCAATCAGCGTGAGCTCGGCGCCGACGCCCCGAGCTTCTCGGACGGCCTCAAGGCCGCGCTCCGCCAGGACCCGGACGTGATCCTCGTCGGCGAGATGAGGGACCTCGAGACGATTTCGACCGCCCTGACCGCGGCCGAGACCGGCCACCTCGTGTTCGCCACCCTGCACACGCAGGACACGGCGCAGACCGTGGACCGCATCGTCGACGTCTTCCCGCCGGCCCAGCAGCAGCAGGTGCGCGTGCAGCTGTCCGTCGCGCTCCAGGGCATCGTGACCCAGCAGCTGCTGCCGCTGGCGAACGGCCAGGGCCGCTGCGTCGCGACCGAGGTGCTGGTGCCCACGCCGGCGGTGCGGAACCTGATCCGCGAGGGCAAGACGCACCAGATCTACTCGGCGCTCCAGAC
>JAFGJG010000017.1 GCA_016929195.1 Thermoleophilaceae bacterium | reverse complement strand
CCGGCGCCGGCCTTCCTGATCCGCGTGCACCCGAAGGTGTCGGCGATCCTCGTCGGCGGCCAGGGCGTGCCGGGGCCGATCGTGGAGATCGAGCAGGAGACCGGGCGCCACTTCCACTTCGAGGGCACCGAGGCGCTGCCGATCGACCACTTCGAGGTGGTGCTGGAGGGCAGCCGCGAAGAGGTCGAGGAGCGTGCGCTGCCGTTCCGCGAGGGCGAGGAGGTGCTCGTCCTGATCGAGGAGCCGCACATGTACAACGACGACGACGCGGTCGCCAAGCTCGACGGCTACATCGTCTCGGTGTCGGGCGCGGCGCGGCTCGTGGGCGAGAGGACGCTGGTGCGGATCGACCAGGTGGGCCGCTCGGCGGCGCAGGCGTCGCTCGTGAACCCGCCCGAGGGCGCCTCGAACGGATCGGCGGACGGTGACGGCGACGCGCCGCGCAGGCGGCGCGGACGCCGTGGCGGGCGCGGCCGGCGCAAGAAGCCGGCCGAGTCCTCCTCGTAGCGCTAGCGTCGGGGGGCGTGAGCAGGGCCACCGCCTATGGCCTCTACGCGCTCCTCGTAGTCATCTGGTCGAGCACCTGGGTCGCCATCAAGATCGGCCTCGAGGACTGCCCGCCGCTGCTCGGCGGCGGCGTCCGCTTCGCGTTCGCCGGGCTGGTGCTGCTCGCGGTCACGGTCGCTCGGCGGCGCTCGCTGCGGAGTGACCCGCTGCTCGTCGCGCTCATGGCGCTTCTGCCCTTCGCGTTCACGTACGGGCTCGTCTACTGGGGCGAGCAGCACATCCCGTCGGGGCTGGCCGCGGTGCTGTTCGGCGTGCTGCCGCTCTACACCGCGGTGATCGGCGGCCTGCTGCTCCCGGACGAGCCGATGCACCCGCGTCTCTTCGCGGGCGTGCTGGTGGCGATCCTCGGCCTGTCGCTCGCGTTTCTCGAGAGCATCGACCTCGGGAACGACGAGCTCGCCTGGGCGGGCGCCCTGGCGCTGGTCCTGGCCCCGCTCGGCGCGTCGGCCGGCAACGTCGGGATCAAGCTGCGCGCCGCCAAGCTGGACCCGATCGTGCTGAACGGCTGGGCGATGCTCGCGGGAGGGGTGCTCCTCACGAGCGCGTCCGCCGCGGGGGAGAGCTGGGGCGAGTTCAACTGGACGGCCGAGTCGCTCGGCTCGATCGCCTACCTGGCGCTGATCGGCTCGGCGATCGCGTTCGTGATCCTGACCGTGCTGCTGCGAACCGTCACCGCGCGGGCCACGTCCTTCCTCGCCCTGCTGCTGCCGTTCGGCGCCCTGGCCTTCGGCGCAGTGCTCTACGACGAGCCCGTCACGGCACGCGCGGCGGCCGGCGCCGGCCTGGTCGCGGCGGGGCTCCTGGTCGCCCAGGGAAGCGGCGTGCGGCGCCCCGCGACGGCCCGGGCCTGATCGCTAGACTGGCCCGTCTTTGCCATGTCCTACGCAATCGTGAAAGTCGGCGGCAAGCAGTACCGCGTCGAGAAGGGCGACTCGATCGTCGTCGACCGCATGCGCGCGGGCGAGGGCGACAAGGTCGCGCTCGAGCCGCTCATGTACGCCGACGGCGACAAGTCGGTGCTCTCCGGGCCGGACCTCGAGAAGGTCAAGGTCGAGGCCACGGTGACCGGCCACGAGCGCGGCAAGAAGATCCACGTCCTGAAGTTCAAGCCGAAGCGCGGCTACAAGCGCCGCAGCGGCCACCGGTCGGACCTGACACGGCTCGAGATCGGCGACATCAAGGTCGCCGCCCGCCGCGCCGCAGCGAAGAAGAAGGACGACGACGATGGCTCATAAGAAGGGACTCGGCTCCAGCCGGAACGGCCGCGACTCGAACGCCAAGCGCCTCGGCGTCAAGGTGTTCGCCGGCGAGACCGTGACGGGCGGCGAGATCATCGTCCGCCAGCGCGGAACCCGCTTCAAGCCGGGCGACGGCGCCGGCATCGGCCGCGACGACACGATCTTCGCGGCGCGGCCCGGCATCGTGCAGTTCTCGACCGGGAGGCGCGGGCGCGTGATCTCGGTCGAGCCGCAGGCCGACTAGCCGCTCTGGACCGACGGCAGCGGCTCCAGTCCCGGCTCGGGCTCGACGCCCACGGCGTTGAGCATGAACGCCACGAGGTGGTACTGGCCGACGAGCACGGTCAGCTCGATGAGCTGGCGCTCGTCCAGCTCGGCGGCCAGCGCGTCCCACGTGCCGGGCCAGATCCGCGCCGACTCGTGCAGCTCGTCGGCCGCCCGGAGGAGCGCGGCCTCGCGCGACGTCCAGCCGTCCGCGTCCGGGCCTTCGGGCACGCGGTCGATCGTCTCGCGCGTCATCCCGCCGTTGAGCGCGATCCGCACGTGCTGGCCCCACTCGTACGGCGAACGGCAGTTGAAACCGGTGCGGAGGATCAGAAGCTCACGCTCCTCGAACGGGAGCGTGCCGTTCGTGAGCAGGTAGCCGCCGAACGGCGCCCAGCTGCCGAACAGCGCCGGGTGGTTGGCCAGCGTCCGGAAGATGTTGAGGTCCCCGAGCGAGACGCTCTCGCCGGAGGCGGCGAAGGCGGCCAGCGGACGCAGCTCGTCGCTCCACTCCTCGGGCGGAAGCGGCGGGATGCGGGGGCCGTCTGCCGCGGACACGCGGCTACGCTATCGCGTCGCGATGGACGGGCTCGCCCCGGAATCCGAAGGCTCGGCGCCCGGCCGCGGCCGCCTGGAGGGGCGCCGCGTGCTGGTCGTGGGCGGCGGCCAGCAGACGCACGGGCTGGAGGACCCGCCCATCGGGAACGGCCGCGCCATGTCGGTCCTGTTCGCGCGCGAGGGCGCGGCCGTCGCGGTCGCCGACATCGACCGCGCCTCCGCCGAGGAGACGGCCGCGCTCTGCGAGGCGGCCGTGGCGCTCGCGGGCGACGCGTCGGACGAGGCGAGCATGGAGCGGATGCTCGCCGCGGCCGCCGAGTCGCTCGGCGGGCTCGACGGGATCGTCCTGAACGTGGGCATCGGCGCGGGGCTCGGCGTCCAGGGGACAAGCGTCGAGGACTGGGACCGGGTGCTGGCGGTGAACCTGCGCGCGCACTTCCTCGGCTGCAAGCACGGCCTGCCGCTCCTCGCGGAGGGCGGTGCGATCGTGCTCGTGGGCTCGCTGGCGGGCACGCAGTACATCCCGGTCCCCGCGTACGGGGCGTCCAAGGCGGCGCTCGAGAGCCTCACGCGCTCGGCCGCGGTCGAAGGCGCACCCGCCGTTCGCGTGAACCTGCTCGTGCCCGGCCTGATCGACACCTCGCTCGGGCGGCGTGCCACGGAGCTCACACCCGATCGCGGCCAGGTGCGGATCCCGCTGCGGCGCCAGGGAACCGCGTGGGAGGTGGCCTACGGCGCTCTCTACCTGCTCTCCGCAGAGTCCGCGTACGTGACCGGCTCGGCGCTGGTCGTGGACGGCGGCCTCTCCCAGGCGCCGCGGCGCTGAGCGCGGCCTACCATCGCGTTCGTGTTCCACGACAGGGCCGACATCTTCGTGCGCGGCGGCGCGGGCGGCGACGGGGTCGTCTCGCTTCGCCGCGAGGCGCACGTGCCGAAGGGGGGCCCGGACGGCGGCGACGGCGGCCGCGGGGGAGAGGTCGTGATCGTGGCGGACGCCTCGCTGCGCGACCTGTCCGGGTTCCGCCGAGGCGCCCACTTCAAGGCGGAGCGCGGCGGCCACGGCCGCGGCGCCGGCAAGCATGGGGCCACGCCCGACCCGCTCGTCATCCGGGTGCCGCCGGGCACGGTCGTCGAGGAAGCCGACGGCGACGCCCGCTGGGACCTCGTGAGCCCCGGTCAGCGGGCCGTCGTGGCGCGCGGCGGCGGGGGTGGCCGTGGGAACCGCCACTTCGCCACCTCGACGCGGCAGACGCCGCGGTTCGCCGAGCGCGGGCTCCCGGGCCAGGAGCGCCGGCTCGAGCTGAGGCTGAAGCTGCTCGCGGACGCCGGGTTCGTCGGGCTGCCGAACGCCGGGAAGTCGTCGCTGCTCGCGCGCATCACACGTGCGAAGCCGAAGGTCGCGGACTACCCGTTCACAACCGTCGAGCCGGTGCTCGGCACCATCGACGTGGGCGACCGCCAGCTCGTGCTGGCCGACATCCCGGGCCTGATCGAGGGCGCCAGCGAGGGCGCCGGGCTCGGCCACGAGTTTCTCGCGCACGTGGAGCGCTGCCGGCTGCTCGTGCACGTGCTCGACCTCCGGCCGCTCGACGGCTCCGATCCGGTCGAGAACCACGCCACCGTCGAGGCCGAGCTGCGCGACCACGGCCACGGGCTGGCCGAGCTTCCGCGCCTCCTCTGCCTCTCGAAGCGCGACCTCGTGCCCGACGAGGAGGTGGAGGCGGCGCTCGGCGACTGGCGCGAGCGCACCGGCCTCGAGGTGCTCGCCACCTCCGCCGCGACGGGGGCCGGCCTCGAGGAGCTGGCGGCCGCGATCGCGCGGCGGCTGCCGCTCGAGCAGCCCGACGACGAGGCGGGCACCGGCGAGCTGCCCGCGACCCACCGCGTCTACCGGCCCGGCGCCGACGACGAGCTGACCGTCCAGCGCACCGGCCCCCGCGCGTTCCGCGTGACGGGCGCTCGCCCGGAGCGCCTCATCGCGCGGCACGACGTGGACAACGACGAGGCGATGCGATACGTGGAGGAGCGGCTGCGGGCGCTCGGCGTCATCCGCGCGCTCGAGGCGGCCGGCTTCGAGCCGGGCGACGACGTGGAGATCGGCGGCATCGTGTTCGAGCTCCATCCCGGTGCTCCGTTCAGATAGAAGTCCCCGGGTGCGCCGCGTCCTCGCAGTCATGCTCGTGCCCGCCCTGCTGGCGCTGCCCGCCTGCGGCGGCGGCGACGACGGCGGCCCCGAGCAGATCGTCCGCGAGTTCATCGACGCGACGAACGCGCAAGACGCCGAGAAGCTCTGCGATGAGCTCCTGAGCCCCGCCTTCATCGCGAAGACCACCGGCGCGAAGGAGGGCGACACCGACACCTGCAAGAAGCAGCTCGGCGCCGTGCGCGGGCTGCGCCTGCGGCTGGTCGAGGTCCGGAAGACCGACGTGGACGGCGACAGCGCCACGGTGAGCGCGGTCCTGCGAGTGGACGGAGCGCGCCAGGCGCGCCAGTTCGAGCTCACGAAGCAGGACGGCGACTGGAAGCTCGCCGGCGGCTCGACCCCGGGGGCGTAGTGGCCACCGTCGTCGTCAAGCTGGGCTCGAGCATCGTCGCCGACGACTCCGGCGACGTTCGCGCGGACGTCCTCGCGGGCGTCTGCGAGCAGGTGGCCGCGCGCCACGCCGCCGGCGACGACGTGGTGGTCGTCACCTCGGGTGCGATCGCGCGCGGGATGGCGCTCATGAGCCTGCCGATGCGGCCGACGGCCGTGGAGGCGCTCCAGGCGGCGTCGGCGGTCGGCCAGGGCAAGCTCTACCGCACCTACGACGAGCTGCTCCAGGCGCACGGGCTCCGGAGCGCCCAGGTCCTGCTCACGTTCTTCGACGTGTCCGCGCGCACCCACTACCTGAATGCGCGCCACACGCTGGAGACGCTGCTGCGCTGGCGCGTCGTGCCCGTCATCAACGAGAACGACACGACCACCACGGACGAGATCTCGTTCGGCGACAACGACTTCCTCGCCGCCCAGGTGGCGATTCTGGTGGGGGCGGACCTGCTGGTGCTGCTCACCGACGCGGGCGGCCTCTACGACGCCGACCCGCGCACGGCGCCCGGCGCCCGGCTCGTGGAGGAGGTCACCGACGTGGCCGACCTGGCGGGCTACGACATCGGGGTGTCCACGTCCCCGCTCGGCTCGGGCGGGATGCGCTCGAAGGTGGTCGCCGCCGAGATGGCAACCGCGGCGGGCATCCCGGTGACGATCACGAGCGGAGTGGACGTCGAGGCGATGACGCGCGCGCTGGCGGGCGAGGCCGTCGGGACGCGCTTCCACGCGCAGCGCAGCCGCGTGTCGAGCTTCAAGCTGTGGCTCCGGTACGCGAAGCCGACCCAGGGGCGGCTGACCGTCGACGAGGGCGCCGAGCGCGCCCTGCGCGAGCGCGGCACCAGCCTGCTGCCCGTGGGCGTCGTGGGGGTGGAGGGAAGCTTCGAGGCCGGCGACGCGGTCGAGGTGCGCTGCGACGGCCGGACGGTGGGGAAGGGCATCGTGAACTACTCGGCGAGTGAGCTTCAGCGGATCAAGGGGCTCAAGACCGAGGCCGTCCGCGAGCTCCTCCCGCGCGCGACCGAGGAGGCCGTGCACCGCGACTACTTCGTGCTCGATTGAGCCTGCGCTCGCCGTACGACCGCGAGATCCTGAGGCTGGCCCTGCCGGCGCTCGGGGCACTCGCGGCGGAGCCGCTCTACCTCCTCGCGGACACGGCGATGGTCGGGCACCTCGGCACCCCCGAGCTCGCCGCCCTGGCGCTCGCCGGCACGCTGCTCACGGGTGCGTTCACGCTGTTCAACTTCCTCACCTACGGGACCACCGCGGCGGTGGCGCGCCTGCACGGGGCGGGCGAGGAGGAGGCGGCCGGCCGGATCGCCGCCCAGGCGCTCTGGCTGTCGGCCGGCATCGGCGTCGTGCTGACCGCGGTGCTGGCGGGGCTCGCGGCACCGCTGGTGAGCCTGCTCGGCGGTGAGGGGCACACCGGCTCGCTCGCGACGATGTACCTGCGGATCGGGTCCCTCGGGCTGCCGTTCGCGCTCATCGCGCTCGCGGGACAGGGATGGCTGCGCGGCGTGTCGGACCTCCGCACGCCGCTCGTGATCGTGGTCGTGGCGAACGTGGTCAACGTGCTCCTGAACCTGCTGTTCATCTACGGGCTCGACTGGGGACTCGCGGGCTCCGCGTGGGCGACCGTGGTCTCCCAGGCCGGGATGGGCGCGGCGTTCGCGCTGCGGCTGCTCCGCGCGCCCGCGCACGACCGGCGGCCGACCCTCGCCGGCATGCGCCCGCTGGCCCGCATCGGCGGTGAGATCTTCGTCCGCACGGCCGCGCTCTACGGCTCGTTCCTCGTGGCGAGCGCGGTGCTCGCGCGCATCGGCGAGGACTCGCTCGCGGCGCACCTGATCGCGTTCCAGCTGTTCGTCTTCCTGGCGCTCGTGCTGGACGCCGTCGCGATCGCGGGGCAGGTGATCGTCGGCCGTGCGCTCGGCGCGGGCGACGCCCGCGGGGCTCGCGCCGCGGCGCGCCGGATGATCGAGTGGGCGGTGTTGGCGGGGGCGGCGTTCGCGGCCGTCATGCTCGCGCTCATCGACCTGCTGCCTGAGGCCTTCACCGGCGACCCGGCGGTCGTGGAGCGCGCTCAGGAGATCTGGCCGCTGTTCGCGCTCATGCAGCCCGCGAACGGCGCCGTGTTCGCGCTCGACGGCATCCTCATCGGCGCCGGCGACACCCGCTTCCTGATGTGGGGGATGCTGGCCGCATCACTCGGGGCGTTCGTGCCGATCGCCCTGTTGTCGCTGGCGCTGGACCTCGGGATCGTCGGCGTCTGGACGGGCCTCGTCGCGCTGATCGCCGTCCGGCTGGCCACCTGTGGATGGCGCTTCCGCAGCGGACGCTGGGCGGTGACCGGCGCCGTGCGCGCCCGCGGCGCCACGGCCTGATCCCTGCCGGGTACCCTTGCCGCATGGCCACCACGGCAAGCGCAGTACCCGAGATCTGCGCGCGCGCCCGTGACGCCGCGCGCCTGCTCGCCACCGTGGACGGCGGCACCCGCAACGCCGCGCTCGAGGCGATCGCCGACGCCGTCGAGGAGCGCACGCAGGAGATCCTCGACGCGAACGAGCGCGACATGGAGGCGGGCCGTGAGAACGACCTGCACTCCGGGCTCCTCGACCGCCTGAAGCTCGACGAGCAGCGGCTGGCGGGCATCGCCGGCGACGTCCGCTCGATCGCTGCGCTGCCCGACCCGGTGGGGGAGACGATCGACGGGCACAGGCTCGAGAACGGCCTCGACGTGCGGCGCGTGCGCGTGCCGCTGGGCGTCGTCGCAGTGGTCTACGAGGCGCGCCCGAACGTGACCGTGGACTGCTCCGCGCTGTGCCTCAAGTCGGGCAACGCGATCGTGCTGCGCGGCTCCTCGATGGCGGCGCACTCGAACGCCGTCCTGGCCCAGGTCGTCTCGGCGGCCGCCACCGCGGCCGGGATCCCCGAGGGGGCGGTCTCGATCGTCGCGGGCGGCGACCGCGACGAGCTGCGGCAGCTCGCCACGCAGGACGGGCTCATCGACCTGATCATCCCCCGCGGTGGCGAGGGCCTGAAGGCCGCGCTCAAGGAGCACGCCACCGTGCCCGTCATGTACGCCGCCGCGGGGAACTGCCACGTGTTCGTGGACGCGACCGCCGACCTCGGCGACGCCCTCCGGATCGCTGTGAACGCCAAGGTGCAGCGGCCGTCCGTCTGCAACGCGGCGGAGACGCTGCTCGTGCACGCCGACGCCGCGCCCGGATTCCTTCCCGAGGCGCTCTCCGCGCTGCGCGACAAGGGCGTGGAGCTGCGAGTGGACGGCCGCACGCGCTCGCTCGCGGGCGAGCTCGGCGACTCGCTCGCCGAGGCGAGCGAGGAGGACTGGTCGACCGAGTATCACGCGCTGATCCTCGCGGTGAAGGTCGTGGACTCCGTCGGCGAGGCGATCGAGCACGTCAACAGGTACGGCTCCGGCCACTCGGAGGCGATCGTGACCGGGTCGCACGCCGCCGCACAGGCCTTCACGGGCGGCGTGGACGCCGCCTGCGTCTACGTGAACGCCTCCACGCGCTTCACCGACGGCGGTGTCTTCGGGATGGGGGCCGAGATCGGCAACTCGACCCAGAAGCTGCACGCTCGCGGCCCGATCGGCGCTCGCGAGCTCACCACCTACAAGTTCGTGATCGAGGGCTCGGGGCAGGTCCGGGAGTAGGTGCCACGCGTTGGCATCCTCGGCGGGGCCTTCAACCCGCCGCACCTGGGACATCTCGTCTGCGCGCAGGAGGCGCGCCTGCAGCTGGGGCTCGAGCGCGTGCTCCTCGTGCCCGTCGGCGACCCGCCGCACCGCGAGCTGGAGGACGACCCGGGCCCCGATGCCCGGCTCGAGATGACCGAGCTGGCCGCGGCGGGCGATCCGGGGCTCTCGGTCTCCCGGATCGAGCTGGACAGGCCGGGGCCCTCCTACACCGCGGACACGCTCGCGGCGCTGCGCGATTCGGCGCCGGAGGACGAGCTCGTGCTCATCCTCGGGGGCGACCAGGCGGCGGCGCTGCCCTTCTGGCACGAGCCGGGGCGGGTGCTCGAGCTGGCCGAGGTGGCGGCCGTGGAGCGCGTGAACTGGCCGCGCGAGGAGATCGTGCGTAGCCTCGACGACCTGGCGGGGGCCGAGCGCCTCCACTTCGTCCACATGCCCCTGATCGAGATCTCATCGAGCGACCTGCGCCGGCGCGCGGCCGCCGGGCAGCCGCTTCGCTACCTGGTGCCCGAGCCGGTGGCCGAGCTGATCGCCGAGCGGGGGCTCTACACGTGAGCGGCTCGGAGGCGCTGGCCGAGCGGATCGCGGCGATCGCGTCCGACCGCAAGGCCCAGGACGTGCGCGTGATCGACCTCCGCGGCATCGTCAGCTACACGGACTTCCTCGTCATCTGCTCCGGCAACACGGAGCGGCAGACCAAGGCCATCCACGACGCCATCCACGCGGAGCTCAAGAAGGAGGAGGGTCTCCTGCCGCGCCGCGCCGAGGGCCAGCGGGAGGCCCGCTGGATCCTGCTGGACTACCTCGACTGCGTGGTGCACATCTTCACGCCGGACGCCCGCAGCTACTACCGCCTGGAGCAGCTCTGGGGCGAGGCCCCGGCGCGCTCGGTCGGCTGACGTTCCGTCCGGCGTCGATGCGAACATGTGTTCGTGTTGTCCACGAACCAGAAGGGGGCGATCGCCGAGGCGGAGATAGCAGCCGCCGCCGTTCGTCTCGGCGTGCCGGTCCTGAAGCCCGTGGCCGAGCACGGCCGCTACGACCTGGCGTTCGAGATCGGCGCGCAGATCCTGCGGGTGCAGTGCAAATGGGGCTCCCTGGACCGCGATGCGCGCCTGATCAAGGTTTCCCTCCAGACCAGTCGCCTCACCCCCGCGGGGTACGTGAGGACGCCGTACTCCGAGCGCGAGATCGACCTTGCTGCGGTCTACTGCGGGGACCTTGACCGGTGCTACCTTCTACCCGGTGCCGCTGCCTGGGGGCGGACGACGATCCACCTCAGGCTCTCACCGCCTCGAAACGGTCAGCTCGCGTGCATTAACGTTGCGGCCGACTTCGAGTTCGACGGGGCTGTAGCTCAGTTGGGAGAGCGCTGCCATGGCATGGCAGAGGTCAGGGGTTCGAGCCCCCTCAGCTCCACTTCCTCCGCGTCGGCGATCCAGACCGGCTGCCACGACTTCCGCAATCGCTTCGGGTACTACCTCGAGCAGGCCGCCGCCGGCGCCGAGGTCGAGATCAGCCGCCGCGGGCGCCCGTACGCGCGCCTCGTGCCGGCCTCGCCGGACATGTGTCGAGATCCCCGGGCCCCGTCGAAGACCCGTCTCCGGGTCGCCGATAGACCCCCCGAAGCCGCATGACGGCACACCCGCCGCGAGGTGGGGGCGAAAGGTCAGGGGTCGGCCGTCTGCGCTTCCGAAGTCGCGTCTCGCCGGACGGATCGGCACGCGCTGCTCGCCACGGCCACCGTGCCGGCCGTGGCCGAAGCGGCGTGTGCGTGACGTCCGCCTTTGGCACGTGCATATGTAATGCTTAGGCAGTGACGAAGGACGCTGGACTGCTCCTCGGCGATGCGGCGAAGGCCATCGGCGTCAGCCAGGACACGCTCCGGCGCTGGGAGCGCGCCGGGAAGCTCCGTACCCGGCGCGACTCCGCGAACCGCCGGCGCGTGCCCACGCGGGAGGTCGAGCGCCTCTCGCGGCGCCCGCAGCGCGAGCCGGCTGGCGACTCCTTCTCCGCACGCAACCGCTTCCCGGGCGTGATCCGCTCGGTCGAGACCGACGGCGTCATGGCCCTGGTGGAGATCGAGGCCGGCCCGCACCGGGTGGTGGCCGCGATCACTCGCGACGCCGTGGAGGAGCTCGGGCTGGCGCCCGGGGTGCCCGCCACGGCGGCGGTGAAGGCGACGTCGGTGATGGTGGAACGCACTTGAGGCGTGCGGCGGTCCTGCTGCTGCTCGTGCTCGCCGGGTGCGGCACCGACGACGAGTCCGAGCCGGCGGCCAAGCCGCGGCTCGTGGTCTCCGCCGCCTCGTCGATGACAGAGGCGCTGACCGCCTGCTCGAAGACCTACGCCGGCGCGAGCGTGAAGCTGTCCTTCGCCGGCTCGGACGAGCTCGCCGCGCAGATCCGCCAGGGCGTGCCCGTCGACGTCTACGCAGCCGCGAACACGAAGCTCCCCGGCCAGCTCGAGCAGGAGGGACTGCTCGACAGGCCCGTGGAGTTCGCCACGAACCAGCTCGTGCTCGCCGTGCCCGCGACCTCCGGCATCGCGTCCGTCGACCAGCTCGGCGAGCCCGGCGTGAAGATCGCGATCGGCTCCGAGTCGGTACCGGTCGGCTCGTACACGCGCGAGGTGCTCTCGCGCCTGCCGGCCGATCAAGAGAAGGCGATCCTGCACAACATCAGGTCGAACGAGCCGGACGTGAAGGGGATCGTCGGCAAGCTGACCCAGGGTGCCGTGGACGCCGGCTTCGTATACGTGACGGACGTGAATGCGGCGGGCGACTCGCTCGAGGCGATCGACCTTCCCGAGAAGCTCCAGCCCCAGGTCACGTACGCGGCCGGCGTGGTCGAGAAGGCGAAGCAGCCCGAGGCCGCCGCCGACTTCGTCGAGGGGCTGCGCGAGGGCGGGTGCGCGGACGCGCTCGAGCAGGCGGGCTTCGGCCGCGTGCCTTGACGGTCCGCTCGGCCTGGTTTCCGGCGCTCCTCGCGGCGGCCCTCGCGGCCACGATCGCGTTCCTGACGCTGCCGGTCGTCGCGATCTTCGTCGACTCCAGCCCGCGGGACCTGATCGACTCGCTCGGCGAGCCGGGCGCGCTGGACGCGCTCTGGCTGAGCCTGCGCACGACCGCCGCCGCGATGGCCGTGATCCTCCTCGTGGGCACGCCCGCGGCCTACCTGCTGGCCACGCGCTCGTTCCGCGGACGCGCCGTGCTCATCACGCTGATCGAGCTGCCCCTGGTCCTGCCGCCCGCCGTGGCCGGGATCGCGCTGCTCGCGGCCGTGGGCCCGAGCGGGATCGCGGGCGGCTCGCTCGAGGCGCTCGGGATCGAGCTCTCGCTGACAACCGCCGGGGTCGTGGTCGCGCTCACCTTCGTCGCCTCGCCCTTCTACGTCCGGCAGGGGATCGCCGCCTTCGCGGCGGTCGACCCGACGCTGCGCGATGCCTCGCGGACGCTGGGCGCCTCCGAGGCGCGCGGCTTCGCCCGCGTCATGATCCCGGCCGCGATGCCCGGGCTCGCGGCGGGCGGGGCGCTCGCGCTCGGCCGCGCCCTCGGGGAGTTCGGGGCCACGCTGATGTTCGCGGGTTCGTTCCAGGGCGTGACGCAGACGGTGCCGCTCGCGATCTACGACCGCTTCGCGACCGACTTCGACGCCGCGCTCGCACTGTCGGCCGTGCTCGTGGCCGTGGCCGCCGGGATCCTGCTCGCGGCCAAGCTGGTGGCCGGCTCGGAGGCGCTCGGGCGTGCTGCGCGTTGAGGCTCGGACCCGGCTCGGCGAGCTGAAGCTCGACGTTGCGCTCGCGGTGGCGCCGGGCGAGTGCCTCGCGCTCGCCGGCCCCTCCGGAGCCGGGAAGACGAGCGTCCTGCGCGTCGTCGCCGGGCTCCTGCGGCCCGAGCACGGGGTCGTGCGGTGCGGCGGCGAGACCTGGCTCGACACGGCCGGCGGCCGCGACCTCGCGCCCGACCTGCGCCGCTGCGGCTACCTGTTCCAGGAGCACGCCCTCTTCCCGCACCTGAGCGCCTGGCGCAACGTGGCCTACCCGCTGCGCGAGCTCCCGCGCGCGGAGCGGCGCTCGCGGGCGCTCGACCTGCTCGCCCGCTTCGGCATGGAGCGGCTCGCCGACGCCCACCCCGCGACGCTGTCCGGCGGCGAGCGCCAGCGGGTGGCGCTCGCGCGCGCCCTCGCCCGGCGGCCGGAGGTGCTGCTGCTGGACGAGCCGCTCTCGGCGCTCGACACGCGCACGCGCGGGTCGGCCACCCGCGAGCTCGCGGCGGTCCTGCGGGAGGCCGGCGTGCCGGCGCTGCTGGTGACCCACGACTTCCAGGAGGCCGCCCTCCTCGGCGACAGGGTCGGCGTGATCGACTCCGGCCGGATCGTCCAGGAGGGCCGGCCCGGCGATCTGGCCGCGGCACCGCGCAGTGCGTTCGTCGCTGACTTCACGGGGGCGATCGTCCTCACCGGCGAGGCGGGCGCCGGTCCGGATGGGCTCACCCTCGTGAAGCTCGACGGCGGCGGCTCGGTCACGAGCACGGACGCCGCCGAGGGGCCGGTGGCGGCGAGCGTCTTCCCCTGGGAGATCTCGGTCGAGCTGCCCGGCGACGACCCCGCGCACGGCTCGGCGCAGAACCGGGTGGAGGCCGAGGTGGTCTCGGTCACGCAGGTGGGCAACCGCGTCCGGCTCGGGCTGGCCGCCGGCCAGCCGCTCGTGGCCGAGGTGACACTGGCGTCCACGCGCCGGCTCGCCCTCGACCGGGGCGTGCGCGTTGCGGCCACCTGGAAGGCCGCCGCCACGCGGCTCGTGGCCCTCTAGCCGGGCGGCACGAGCCAGCGCAGCGCGCCGTTGAGCACGTCGGCGCGCTCCCACTGGAGGAAGTGGCCGGCGCCCTCCACGACGAACGGCCCGGCGCGCTCCGGGAACGCCGCCTCCATGCGCGTCGTGAAGTCGCGCGGGATCACGTGGTCCTCCGGCCCGTAGAGGATCAGCGTGGGGGTGGGGTTCACCTCCGTTAGCCGGATCCACTCCGGCGCCTTGCGCGGCCCGCCCGCGTACTCGTAGTTCGCGATCGACGCGCGGAAGCGCTCCGCGTCCGTGAACGGCTCCGTCATGAAGTCGACCGCCTCCCGGTCGAACGAACCCGGCGCGGCCCAGAACCGCGACCCGTAGAACTGAGCGATGTAGCGCCGCCGCCTCTCGGGCGTGTCCAGCTCGGCGGCCAGGCCGTCGGCGTCGCGCGCGTGCCGGAGGAAGTAGTCGGCCGCCATGCGCGCGACGCGCGGCAGCTCGGGCGGGCCATCCGGCAGCACCGGCGCGATCGTGTTGAACAGGACGAGGCGCTCGACGAGGCCCTCGAAGCGGAGCGACAGGTCCTGCGCGACCACGCCGCCGAGGTCCCCGGCGCAGACCGTCACCTGCTCGTGGCCGAGCTCGCCGCGCACGAGCGCCTCCATGTCGCGGGCGTGCGCGGCGGCGTCGTAGCGGTCGTCCGCGGCCAGGCCCGAGTCCCCGAACCCGCGCAGGTCGGGCACGATCACCTCGAAGCCGGCCTCGGCGAGGGGCCCGATGTTGCGCCACCAGATCCGCTTCGTCTCGGGCCAGCCGTGGATGAGCAGCAGCGGGCGCCCGCCGCCGCCCTCGAGGACGTAGACGATCTCGGTCTGATCGAGCCGGAGCGTTCGCGTCTCGAAGTCGTGCACGGCCGCAGATAGTCTCATCGGGCGATGGCGGACCAGCGCTACGACCCCGCGGCGATCGAGGCCAAGTGGCAGCGGGTCTGGGCCGACGAGCACACCTGGGAGGTGTCGAACGACCCGGACGAGCGGCCCAAGGCCTACGTGCTCGAGATGCTGCCCTACCCCTCGGGCGAGCCCCACATCGGCCACCTGAAGACCTACTCGGTCGGCGACGCCGTCGCGCACTTCCGCCGCCGCAACGGCTACCGCGTTCTCCACCCCATGGGCTACGACGCCTTCGGCCTCCCGGCCGAGAACCACGCGATCAGGACGGGCAGGCACCCGCGCGAGTCGACGGAGGAGTCGATCGCCGAGTTCCAGCGCCAGTTCCGCCGCTGGGGCGTCTCGATCGACTGGACGCGCGAGTTCGGGACGCACGAGCCGCGCTACTACCGCTGGACGCAGTGGATCTTCCTGCGCCTGTTCGAGCGCGGCCTCGCCTACCGGAAGCAGGCGGCCGTCAAGTGGTGCCCGAACGACCAGACCGTGCTCGCCAACGAGCAGGTGATCGACGGCCGCTGCGAGCGCTGCGGCGCGCTCGTCGAGAGCCGCCAGCTCGAGCAGTGGTTCTTCCGGATCACCGACTACGCCGACCGCCTGCTCGACGACATGCGCGAGATCGACTGGCCGCCGCACGTCAAGACGATGCAGGAGAACTGGATCGGCCGCTCGGAGGGCGCCGAGGTCAGCTTCCGCTGCGAGGAGCTGGGCATCGACTTCCCGGTCTTCACGACCCGGCCCGACACGCTCTTCGGCGCGACCTTCTTCGTCATGGCGCCCGAGCACCCCGACGTGCTGCGCATGCGCGACACCCCCGAGGTCCGCGAATACGTCAACAGGGCGGTCAACGAGCCCGCCGAGGAGCGCGGGGACGAGCACAAGGAGAAGACGGGCGTGCCGCTCGGCCGCACCGTCACCAACCCGGTGAACGGCGAGGAGATCCCCGTCTTCGTCGCCGACTACGTGCTCATGGAGTACGGGACCGGGGCGATCATGGCCGTGCCCGCGCACGACACGCGCGACCACGAGTTCGCCGAGCGCTTCGGGCTCGAGATCCGGCGCGTGATCGAGGGCGGGGAGGAGCTGCCCTACACCGGCGACGGCCCGATGGTGAGCTCCGGGCGGTTCGACGGCATGCACAACCGCGAGGCGTACGACGCGATCGTCGACTGGCTCGAGGCCGACGGCAAGGGGAGCCGCTCCGTGAACTACCGGCTGCGCGACTGGCTGCTGTCTCGACAGCGCTACTGGGGCTGCCCGATCCCCATCGTTCACTGCGAGGAGTGCGGCCTCGTGCCGGTCCCGGACGACCAGCTCCCGGTCGAGCTGCCCGACGTCGAGGACTACGCCCCGAAGGGACGCTCGCCGCTGGCCGCCGCCGAGGACTGGGTGAACGTGGACTGCCCGCGCTGCGACCGGCCCGCGCGGCGGGAGACGGACACGATGGACACCTTCGTGGACTCCTCGTGGTACTTCCTGCGCTACTGCGACCCGGACAACGACGGGGCGCCCTGGGATCGCGTCGTGCTGGGCCGCTGGATGCCGGTGGACCAGTACATCGGCGGGGTCGAGCACGCGATCCTGCATCTGCTCTACGCGCGCTTCTTCATGAAGGCGCTGAGCGACCTCGACCTGCTGGACGTGACCGAGCCGTTCGCCAGGCTCTTCACCCAGGGGATGATCACGCGCGACGGGGCGAAGATGTCCAAGTCGAAGGGCAACGTCGTCTCCCCGAGCGCCCTCGTCGAGAGCCACGGGGCCGACACCGCGCGCAGCTACATCCTCTTCATCGGGCCGCCCGAGCACGACGCGGACTGGCAGGACGAGGGCGTCGGAGGGGTGCACCGCTTCCTGTCGCGGCTGTGGACGATCGCGAACGAGGTGGCGCCGGAGGTGCGTGCGCCGCTCTCGGCGCCGGCCGAGGCCACCCCGCTGACTCGCAAGGCGCACTGGGCGATCGACAAGGTCACGCGCGACATGACCGGCGGACGCTTCTCCTTCAACACCGCGATCGCGGCGGTGATGGAGCTCGTCAACGAGATCTACCGCGGGCGCGGCTCCGAGAGCCCCGAGGCGATGCGCTTCGGCGTGGCGACGGCGGGGTCGCTCATCTTCCCCTTCGCGCCGCACCTCGGCGCGGAGGTCTACGAGCTGATGACCGGCGCCCGCGTGTGGGAGGAGCCCTGGCCCGAGGCCGACCCGGCGATGCTGGCCCGCGACGAGATCGAGCTGGTCGTGCAGATCAACGGCAAGGTCGTGGACCGGCTGCGGGCGGCGGCCGACGCGCCCGTGGAGGAGCTCGAGGCGCTCGCCCGCGACTCCAAGCGCGTGGCCGCCCGGGTCGACGGACGCGAGATCGTCAAGGCCGTGGTGGTGCCCGGCAAGCTCGTCAACCTCGTGGTGAAGTGAGCGCCGGCGAGCGGCGAATCCCGCTCGGTCCCCTCGTGGGGACGCTGGGCTCGGCGCTGCTGGCCGTCAGCCTGTTCCTCGACTGGTGGGACGGCGTGACCGCCTTCACCGCGTTCGAGGTGCTCGACCTGGTGCTGCTCGCGCTCGCCGCCGGCACCGCGGCGGCCCTGCTTGCAGACGCCGGCGTCGCGGCGCTCCGCTCGCCGCTCTCCGGACGCGCGCTGCCCCTCGCCGCGGCGGCGCTTCTGCTTGTGCTGGTCCAGGTGGTGAACGACCCGCCGCTCGTGCTCGGCACCTCGGGGCCGGACCAGACGACGGGGATCTGGCTGGCGCTGGGTGGCGCCGTGCTGATGACCCTGGGCGCGGTCGTGACGGGCTCGCGCGTCTCGCTGGCCGTCGACGTGCGTCGCCGGGAGCCCACGACGCGACGGGACGAGCAGCCCTGACGCCGCCTCGCTACGTGGCCGTGGTGGGAGCCGGCGACGCGGACGCCCGGCTCGGCTCCGAGGCGGAGGCGG
>JAFGJG010000156.1 GCA_016929195.1 Thermoleophilaceae bacterium | reverse complement strand
CGCAGCCGGCTGGCTCCCGCGTCCGCGCGCTCCCTGAGCGCGGACCGCCAGCGCTCGAGCAGCGCGGGGGACAGGCAGAGCTCGGGGGCCACGCCGATCGCCGCCTCCTGCTCGTCCCACGCCGCCACCACCCTCTCCACCCGCGCCCGGGTGGGCTCCCGGTCGGCGGGGTGGATTCGGTAGAAGCGCAGGCCGGAGCGCTCCTCGATCCTCCACTCGAGCTCGTCGGGCTCGCGGATCATCGGGGCGGTGGCCACGCGCAGGCCCGCCTCGCGCTCCGGGCGGGTCAGGCGGGAGCAGGCCGGGAGCGCGACGTGATCGCAGGCATCCCAGCCGGCCGGGCCGACGCGCACGACGGAGCCGAAGGCGTCGGCCAGATCGTCGGGCAGCTGGCCGCGGCGGCCGGGGCGGGCGAACCGGGGGAGGAGCGCGCCCGGAAGCGCGCCCGAGTCGAGCCGGCCCGACTCCGCATAGCGGAGCGCGTACTCGGTCATGGCGGGCGGAGCGGCGCCACCGGCCACGGGGTTGGCGTGGGCGAGGGCGGCGTCGAGACCGAGCAGGACGGCGAAGATGTCGCTCGCGGCCTCAGGCGACGCCACGGGCTCGCCCTCGAGCGCCGACCGCTCGACCGCGGCGGCGGTGGCGGCGACGTCCGCGTCGGCGATCCAGGCCGCGCCCTCGGCGTGGAACCGTGCGGGGTCGAGCCCGTCGAACAGCCCGCAGAAGAGGTCGGCGTGGTCCTCGATCACACTTGACAGATGCTTGACAAGATCCTGCTACGATACGGGCATGGCTGCGCCCACCGTAGAACACTCCCGGACAGCCGCGCTGCTCCCGCGGATCGCCAGTCTCCAGGCGGAGCCGGCGCGCCGGGAGGCCGTGGCGCTGGGGCTGGTCGACGCCGTGCTGGACTGCGACGACGAGACCCTGGCCGCCGCGCTCCACGCCCTCCGCGACGCTCGCGCGCGAGCCGGCGGCGACCCGGAGCCGGCGGGGTGGCTGGACGCGGCCATCGCCTTCGCCTACTGGGGCCTGGAGCGCGTTCCGTCGCAGCCGGCAGTGGCCCGGGGGACGCAGGCCCACGACTTCCTGAGCGTGCTCGACGGACCGCCCCACCTGGGCAGCGCGGAGCTGAGCCGCCTTCTGGACACGGACGACACGCAGGTGAGCCGCACGGGCCGCCGGCTGCTCGAGCGGGGCCTCGTCACACGGCGCAAGGCCGGCCGGAAGGCGTTCTGGCAGCTGACGCCGCGCGGGCGGCGCGCGCTCGAGGAGGCGCCGGCGCCGCGATCGTCCAACTCCGAGTTCTGGCAGGAGGCCCTCCGCCGCGGCTTCGAGGCGGCGTCCGGCGACGAGCCCGGCGAGCCGCGCGAGGTGGACCCCACCCGGGAGCGCATCATCGAATCCACGCTCGCGCTGCACATGAGCCGGGGCATCCAGGCCACGAAGTGGTCCGACATCGCCGCGGAGGCGGATGTGCCGGTCGAGACCGTGAAGGCGCTGTTCCCGACCCTCGACGATCTCGTCAGGAGCTGCGGTCAGCATTTCATGGAGGGCCTCGGGCTGCCGCCGCACGACCGGGCGCCGGAGGTCTTCACGGGCGCCTCCTCGGAGAGCGAGCGGATACACCGCCTGGTCGAGACGTTCTTCGGCGTCTACGAGCGCGGCGCCGACGGCATCACGGCAGCTCGCCGCGAGCGCACGGACGTGCCGGCGCTGGCCGAGTCGATGGACGAGCTCGACGGCGCCTTCCACGCACTCGTGGCCGAGGCGCTGCGCCCGCAGCGCCCGGACAGCTCCTCGGTGGCCTCGGTCACGGCGCTCACCGACCTCGAGGTGTGGCGGACCCTGCGCGAACACGGCGCGACCCCCGACGCGGCGGTGGAGCAGACGAGCGCGGCGGTCGAGCGCTGGCTGGAGCTCAGGCCGGCTCGCTGACCTCAGCACTTTGCCATCGCGGCGGGGCTATGACATATTGCATAGCCGCATGGCGAGCACGCGCGAGCGCATGGTGGCGTCGACGGCCCTCCTGATCCGCGAGAAGGGCGCGCGGGCCACGAGCATCGACGACGTGCTCGCGCACAGCGGCGCGCCCCGGGGCTCCGTGTACCACCACTTCCCCGGCGGCCGCGAGCAGCTGCTGGAGGAGGCCACGGACTTCGCGGGCGGCTACATCGCGGCCCGGATCAGCCGCGGCGACGGGCCGCTCGAGCTGCTCGACTCGCTGATCGAGGAGTACCGCGAGGAGCTGGTCCGCACCGGATACCGCGCCGGGTGCCCGATCGTGGCCGTGGCGGTCGAGGCCGGGGAGCCGGGCTCGAGGCTGCACGAGCACGCGGCCGCTGCGTTCGCCGAGTGGCGGGCGCTGCTCACGGAGCGGCTCGTGGCCGAGGGCGTTGCCGCGGGGCGCGCCGATGAGCTGGCGGTGATGGTGATCGCGGCCGTGGAGGGGGCGCTCGTGATGGCCCGCGCCGCACGCGACGCCGCTCCGCTGGAGACTGTCCACAATCAACTGCGCGAGCTCGTGCGCGAGGAGCTCGGCGAGGGGAGGCCCGCGTGACGACGGCGACCGACTGGCAACCGACCGCATGCATTCTCTGCGAGTGCAACTGCGGCATCGAGGTGCAGCTGGAGGGCCGTTCGCTCGCGCGCATCCGCGGTGACAGGAACCACCCGGGCTCGCAGGGCTACACGTGCAACAAGGCGATGCGGCTCGACCGCTACCAGAACGGCCCCCACAGGCTGACCTCACCGCTGCGCCGGCGGCCGGACGGCGGCTATGACGAGATCGACTGGGACACCGCCGTGTCCGAGATCGCGGCCGGGTTCCTGCGGATCCGCGACGAGCACGGCGGCGCCTCGATCTTCTACTACGGCGGCGGCGGGCAGGGCAACCACCTCGGCGGGGCATACAGCGGCGCGTTCCTGAAGGCGCTCGGCTCGAGGTTCCGGTCCAGCGCTCTCGCCCAGGAGAAGACCGGCGAGGCGTGGGTCGACGCGCAGCTCACCGGGGGTCACACCCGCGGCGAGTTCGAGCACGCCGAGGTCTCCGTCTTCGTCGGCAAGAACCCCTGGATGTCGCAGAGCTTCCCGCGCGCGCGGGTCGTGCTGCGCGAGATCGCGAAGGACCCCGCCCGGTCGATGGTCGTGATCGACCCGGTGGTGACCGACACCGCCAAGCTGGCCGACTACCACCTGCGCGTGCTGCCCGGCAGCGATGCCTGGTGCCTCGCCGCGCTGGCCGCGACGCTCGTGCAGGAGGAGCTCATGGACGAGCGGTTCCTGGACGAGCACGTGACGGGAGCCGAGCCCGTGCTGGAGGCGCTGCGCGACGTGCCGATCGCCGAGTACGCCGAGCGCTGTCGCGTGGACGAGGACCTGATCAGGGGCGCGGCGCGCCGCATCGCCGCCGCCGACAGCGTGGCCGTCTTCGAGGACCTGGGCGTGCAGCAGGCCCCGAACAGCACGCTGTCCTCGTACCTGAACAAGCTGCTGTGGATCCTGAACGGCAGCTTCGCCAAGCCGGGCGGCCAGCACCTGCACTCCTGGATGGCGCCGCTCATGAGGCCCGGCCGGGTCGGGGCGACCCCCGTCACCGGCGCCCCCGTGATCGGCGGGCTGACCCCGTGCAACGTGATCCCGGATGAGATCCTCACCGACCACCCCGACCGCTTCCGGGCGATGATCGTCGAGAGCAGCAACCCGGCCCACTCGCTCGCGGACTCGCAGCGCTTCCGGGAGGCCTTCGAGGCGCTCGAGCTGGTCGTGGTCATCGACGTCGCGATGACGGAGACGGCGCGCCTCGCCGACTACGTGCTCCCCGCCGCGAGCCAGTACGAGAAGCCCGAGGCCACGTTCTTCAACCTCGAGTTCCCCGCCAACCACTTCCACCTACGGCACGCCCTGCTCGAGCCGCTGCCCGGCACGCTCCCCGAGCCTGAGATCTGGGCGCGCCTGGTTCGCGCGCTCGGGCTCGTCGACCCCGAGGCGCTCGAGCCGCTGCGAGAGGCGGCGCGGGCGGGCCGCGGCGCCTACGCGGCAGCGCTGATGAAGGCGATGGGCGACGACCCGGCCCTCACCGGCGTGCTGCCGTTCGTGCTCTACGAGACGCTGGGGCCCACGCTGCCGGAGGGGCTCGCCGGGACCGCCGCCCTGTGGGGCCTCGCGCAGCGGGCGGCGATGACATATCCCGAGGCGGTTCGCCGCGCCGGCCACGCCGACGGTGACGCCCTGTTCGACGCGATCCTCGAGGGCCGCTCGGGAATCACGTTCACGCTCGACGAGTACGAGGACGACTTCGGGTACATCATCCATCCGGACAGGCGGATCGCGCTCGAGATCCCCGAGCTGCTCGCGGAGCTGCGATCTCTGCGAGACGCCCGGCCCGGCCACACGAACGACGAGTTCCCGGTCGTGCTCTCCGTCGGCGAGCGGCGCTCCTACACCGCGAACGACATCATCCGCGACCCGGCCTGGCGCAAGCGCGACATGGACGGGGCGCTGCGGGTGAGCGCCGAGGACGCCGCCAGGCTCGGGCTCGCCGACGGGGGCTCCGCGCGGATCACGACGGCCCGCGGGAGCGCCGCGGCGACCGTCGAGGTGAACGAGGCGATGCTGCCGGGGCACGCGTCGCTGCCGAACGGGTTCGGGCTCGACTACACGGACGCCGACGGCCACGAGCACCTCCCCGGCGTCGCGCCGAACGTGCTGACGTCGTCGGACTGGCGCGACCCGTTCGCCGGCACGCCGTGGCACAAGCACGTGCCGGCGCGGATCGAGCCGCTCGCCTGGCCACGCTAGCGTCAGGGCATGACCTCGAGAGCCGACTTCACCGACGAGGAATGGGCGCGACTGGGCCGCGCCCCGCTGCTGGCGGGCATGGCGATCTCGCTCGCGGATCCCGGTGGGCCGATCGAGCTGGTGAAGGAATCCGGCGCTGCGCTGAAGACGGTGATCGAGGCCGCGCGCGAGCGGAGCTTCGGCGAGTTCGTGCAGTCGGTGGCGGACGACGTGGCGAAGAAGGCCGAGCGGCGCGAGAATCCCCTGGCCGGGTTCGCCCCGGACCGCCGCCGTGCGCGCGACGAGGTCCTCGACGAGCTGCGGTCCGTCTACGCGCTGCTGGTCGAGAAGGCCTCTCCTCAGGAGGTGGAGGACTTCCGCGAGTGGATCAGGATGACGTCACAGCGCGCGGCGCTGGCGGCGAAGGAGGGCGGCTTCCTCGGCATCGGCGCGACCCGCGTCAGCGAGCGCGAGGAGCAGATGCTCGAGACGCTCGGCGAGATCTTCGGAGTTCCGCGGGAGACGCCGCCGAGCGGCTAGCGCCAGGCGAACACGGGCTCCTCCAGGTGGTCGACCCGCATGCCGCTCTGCCCGCGTAGGGCGACCTCCCTGAACTGGTAGAGGATCGCCCCCGTGGGTGCGTGGATGAGGTCGTTGCCGAGCGGCAGCTGAAGCACGGGTCGCTCGCTTTCCGGGATCGGGACGAAACGGGGCTCGCCGTCAAGCAGCGCCTGCAGGCCGATGCGGTACACGGCGAGGACCTCACCGGGGTCCGGCTTCAGCGCGGGGTCCGCACCGCACCAGAGCACGATCGGCGTGATGACGAATCCGGAGCGCGTCACGTAGTCGTCGAGCCAGCCGACGACGCTCTCGGCATCCAGGCGCACGCCGAGCTCCTCGTCGAGCTCACGCAGGGCGGCGTCGAGCGGCGTCTCGCCGGCGTCGATCCTGCCTCCGGGAAGCGCCCACTGGCCCGCGTGCCTGCGCATCGTCGAGGGGCGGCGGCAGAGAAGAAAGGCCGCGCCGCCCGCCACGCCGACCATCCGGCCATCGAGCGCAGGCTCGCCCGCTCTTCGCGGATCGTGCGGGACCACCGACATGTCGATGTCCTGAAGAGGGTCGCCGTCGTCGCGGGCGGCGTCGCTGTCGAGCAGCGCGATCGCCACCGCCGCGTGCCTCCGCCCTTCGAGTGGTGACTCCCGGCGCTCGTGGGCGCGCAGGTTCGTCCACAGCCCGGCTCGCAGCGTCTCGTCGAAGAGGATCACCGCGCCATTATCCGGCGGCGGCCGCGGATCAGGTGTGTGTGGACGTCGCGTTCGCCTGCGTACCGGCGGGCGTGGCGTCGATGCTCTCGACTCTGTTGCGGCCCTTGTTCTTCGCCTGGTAGAGCGCGCGGTCGGCGAGCCGCATGAGCTGTTCGGGGTCGATCGCGTCGTCGGGAAAGACGGCGATGCCGAAGCTCGCGGTCACGTGGCGGGTGAGGCCGGGTACCTCGATGTTCGCGATCGCCTGGCGGAGCTTCTCGGCGGCGGTGATCGCGCCCTCGCGGTTGGTGTCCGGGAGCAGCGCGAGGAACTCCTCGCCGCCCCAGCGGCCGACGAGGTCGCTCGAGCGCACCTGGCTCGCGGCGATGTCCCCGACCGCCGCCAGCAGCTGGTCGCCTCGGTCGTGCCCGTAGCCGTCGTTGACCTGCTTGAAGTGGTCGAGGTCGAACATCACGGCGGCCAGGGGGGAGGCGGTGCGCCCGGCCTGCGCCGTCATCCGGTTCAGCGACTCGCGGACCGATCTCCCGTTCGGGAGGCCGGTGAGGGCGTCGGTCGCGGCGCGGAACTCGGCGACGGCGAGGTTGCGCATGTTGGCGAGCACGGGCGCGGCCTCGGAGATGCTCGACGCGATGTGCTCGACGTCGTAGCCCGGGAGCGGCTTCGGGTGCTCGACCAGGACCGACCCGATGACCTCGCCGCCCACGAGCGAGGGGACGCAGGTCACGTCTCTGCCGATGCACCCGCAGATCTTGCAGGTCATCAGGTCCTCGCGGTGGGCCGCGCGCTGGTAGGTCCGCCCACCGCGAATCGCGAGACAGGTCTCCGGCTCGGCCGACGCGAGCGCCTCCTGCAGGCCCGGGTCCTCGATGTCGGTGCTGGGCTCGAGCCGGTTGGCGCTGTTGTTGCGGTTCAGCACGGTCGCCCTGCTGCCGGCCACGACACGCTCCAGGTAGCGCTTGAGCACGCCGTGGGCCTCGGACTCGGTGAGCGCGAGCTGAAGAAGCTCGGCGAACCTGCCGTGGTGGCGCTGGCGGCGCAGCATCGCCCGGCTGCGGCGCTCGAACACCAGGAACCCGATCAGGCCGAACAGGACGCCGAGAAGCGCGATCGTGCCGACGGTGAAGTACCCGGCCCGCTCGAGCCTGCTCGCCCGCTCGGCACGGATCTCGCGCTTGAACTCGGCGTTCGCCATCCGGAAGCGCTGCATCGGGCGGTCAAGCCGCTCGGGGAAGGTCGTCGCGGTGCGCCCGTCCGCATCCGCGGACCGGCGGGCGGCCAGCAGGAGCGCGCCGGCGCCGGCCTGCCACTCCCGGGCGGCGCGCAGCTGTCCGTCGAGGCTGCTCCGATCGAGCCGTCCGTCGCTCGCCACGTCCTGCTTGGCCCGATCGAGCCCGGTCTCGAAGTTGCGGGCACCCTTCGCGTAGCGCGCGAGGAACACGCGCCGTCCGGTGCTGAGATATCCGATCAGCCCACTCTCGAGATCCTGCATCGAGGTGAGCATCTGGTCGGCGGCCTGCATCTGGGCGACGGAGCGGCCCGACGCAGCCCGCTGGCGATCCCCGGAGAACCACACCGCCGCGGCCATCGCCAGCACCGCCGCACCAACCAAGACACGCACTCGCCGATGCCCCGCCACCTATCCCCGATCGGCAGTACCCGCAAATCCCTTAACGATCCCGCGGGCGGGCCTCGCGCGTCGTGAGACGATGCGCCCATGATCTGGGCCGCGGCGATGACAGCGCTGGCCGCGGCCGCCGGAGGCCCCGCCACGGGCGAGCGGCTCGTGGACACCTACTCGCCGGTCGTGATGCTGCGAACCGAGGAGAACCCTCCGTGCGACAACAAGGAGGAGCAGTACAGGCCGACGTCGGTGCGCATCATGCTGGGCAACCCGAAGGTTCGGCTCCGCATCCCACAGCCCGGCCGAAAGGCCCGCACGGTGGCGTCGGCGCCGACCGCGGCCGACCTTCTCAGCCTCCCGCCGGGCGCGTTTCTCGACCTTCCGGGGGACGCGCTCAGGCCCCGCTGCCGCTACGCCCGTGACTTTGCCGCGCTCCGGGACGCGGGCCGGGCGCCGCCGCTGACCTATGCGCACATCGCGCGCGAGCCGGGCCGCTCGGGCCTGGCCGTGCAGTACTTCTTCTTCTACTACTTCAACCAGTTCAACGACCTCCACGAGGGCGACTGGGAGGGCATGCAGATCGCCTTCGAGGACGCCGACACTCCGGCGCAGGCGCTCGAGCAGGGCCCGACCCGGATGGTCCTCTTCCAGCACCGCGGCGGCGAGCAGGCCGACTGGGACGACGCGAAGGTTGAGAAGCGCGGCACGCACCCCGTCGTCTATCCCGCCGCGGGCTCGCACGCGACCTTCTACGGCCCGGCCGTCTACGTCGGGCACGGCTCCGACGGGTCCGGCGTGGGCTGCGACAACACCACGCCGCCGCTCCATGCCGTTCGCCCGCGGCCCGTCCTTCTGCCAGATGATCCCGAGCCCGGCGACCCTGCGGCCTGGCTGCTGTTCGACGGCCACTGGGGCGAGCCGCACGGCGGGATCAGCGGCGACGGGCCGACGGGCCCGATGCTGAAGAACCAGTGGTACGAGCCGTTCACGTGGATGGAGGCCCAGAGGCGCACCAGCCCCGTGCTGCCGGCGACGTCGATCGCCGGTCCCGACGTCACACACGTCTTCTGCGGCGCCGTGGCCGAGGTGTCGGAGTTCATGAACCTGAAGACCCGGTCCGACGCGGCCGGCTGGGCGATCCTGGCGCTCATCGTCGCCGCCCTGCTGGTCGCGCTGCGGCTCACCCGCTGGCGCCCCGTCGCGGCCGGCGACCTGCGCCACCGGCGTGCGCTCGGCCAGCTGCTCGCCGCGGCCGGCGCCCTCTACGCGCGCCACATCGCGCCGATGGTGGCGATCGGGCTGGCTGCGCTTCCGCTGCTGGTCCTGCTCGAGGCCGTCGACTGGCTCGGGCGCTGGGTCCTCTTCGACGAGGATCCCCCCGGCCTCGGCTCCGGCGGCGCCCGCCTCCCGCTCAGCGACCCGCTGATCACCTACGCCCGCCCGCTCGTCTTCGCCCTCGTGGCGGCCACGGTCGTCGCATACGTGAGCGAGCTCGACCGCACCGGCCAACCGAGGACCATGGCGGCGGTTCGGCTGATGGTCACGCGCTGCTGGCGCGTGCTGGCGTGCCATGTCCTGCGCAGCGTGATCATCGGCCTGCTCGTGCTGAGCGTGATCGGGATTCCGGTCGCCGTGCGCAAGTACGTCGACTGGCAGTTCATCCAGCAGTCGATCCTCTTCGAGGACGAGTCTGTCCCGAGCGCCCTCCGGCGCAGCACCGATGTCGTGCGCGGCCGCTGGTGGCGCACCGCGCGGGTCACCGGCTTCTTCTTCCTCGTCAGCGTCGTCGCGGGGCCGGCGCTGAGCGTCGGGCTGATCTTCGCCGACCTCTCGCTGCCGGTCATCAACCTGATCGGCTCGATCCTGTTCGCGGTGATCGCGCCGTACGTCACGCTCGGCCGCACGCTGCTGTTCCTGGACCTCCAGGCGCACCCGGCCCAGGTCCCGGGGCGGCCGTTAGCGGTCGAGGTTCGCGAGGATCCAGCGGCTGCGGCGTGACCGGATCGGCACTCGCAGCGGATCGCCGTGGCGCACCAGCAGGAGGCAGACCGCCGCGCCCACGAGTCCCACGATCGCCGAGCCGCCGAACGCGAGCTGAAAGCCGTCCACGTGGGCGGCGGTGATGTCGGAGAACACGCGCTGCACGACGCCGGGCTCGGGCACGTTGTGCAGCCCGGCCTGCTCGGCCCGGAGCAGGTACTCGCGGGCCGTCTCGATCTGGGCCTGGGTGGGCTCTATGCCGCGCGCGTCCAGGCGCTCGTAGAGCCGGTCGAGGTAGTAGCGGTACTCGAGCGCCAGAAAGCCGGCGATTCCGATCGCCCCGCCGAGCTGTTCCGCGGTGTTGATCATCCCGGCCGCCTGGCCGCCCTTCTCGAGGGGGACGGACGAGAGGCCGACCGGGTCGTTGACGGTGAGGACGATCCCGAGGCCGATGCCCTGGAGCACGAGCCCCGGGATGAGGGCCACAGCCGATTGATCGGACACGCCGAGCGTCAATGCGAGCCCGGAAAGAGCCAGCACCAGGTATCCGAACACGAGCGGCCAGCGGCCCCCGAAGCGGTCATACGCGCGGCCCGCGAGTGGGCCTACGAGGATGATCGGGACGCTCGCGGGGAGAAGGGCCAGGCCCGCCACCGCCGGCTCCACTCCGACGACCAGCAGCAGCTGAAAGGGAAGCAGGAAGCCGAGGCCCAGCTCGATGGCCCCCGCGAGCAGCTGGCTCACGTTGGACGCCAGGAAGTTCAGGTGCCGCAGCAGCCTCAGGTCGATGAGCGGAAACCGCACCCGCAGCTCGATCACGACGAAGGCCAGCAGGGCGAGGCCGCCAAACACGAGCGGCACGATCTGCGACGCGGCGCTGACGCCGTTCTGGGTCAGCTGGCCGAGGCCGAACACGAGGCTCCCGACGCCCACGGTGAAGACGGCCAGGCCGGGGACGTCGATGCGCTCGCCGCCCCTGCCGCTCAGCTTCGGCGTGGCGCTCAGCGTGAGCGCGATAGTGAGCACGGCGAGCAGGCCGTTGAGCACGAACACCAGCCGCCAGTCGATCGCCGTCAGCGCCCCGCCCACCACCGGGCCGAGGGATGCGAAGAAGGCGGTGCCGCCGGCCAGGACCCCGAGCGCGGAGCCGCGCCGCTCGCCGGCGAACAACGCGCTCACGATCGCCACTGCGTTGGGCATCATCAGCGCCGCGGACGCGCCCTGGATGATCCGGGCGGCGATCAGCATCGCCATGTCCTGCGCGGCCGCCGCGACGATCGTGGCCGCGAGGAAGCCGATGGCGCCCGCCAGGAACACCCGGCGCAGGCCGAGCAGGTCGCCGAGGCGCCCGCCGAGAACCATGAACGCGGCGAGCGGCAGCAGGTTCGCGGTCAGAATCCATTGCCCGTCCGAGATCGAGCCTCCGAGGCTCTTGATGATGTGCGGGGTGGCGAGCGGGACCGCGGTCTGGTCGACGAGGATCAGACTCCCCGACACGACCATCGCGATCAGTGTCACGCGAGCCGAACGCCCGGACTCCGCTGCTGCGACCTGGTCGATCGGCCGATGCTATCCGCGGCCGGTATGCGGGGTCCGCGGTCGTGAGTGACTGAACGTCAGGCCCGCGCGCCGACGCGCCCGGCGGCGCCGGTCAGCCCGACGCAGCCGATGCATCCCACGCAACCCCTGCAGTTCACGCAGCCGATGCAGCCGACGCAGCTCGAGCAGCCGACGTTGGCCAGCCCGCCCGCGATGCCGGCCGAGCCGACGACGCCGATGCTCAGCGCGACGGCCGCGCTCCCCACGACCGCGGACGACCAGACGACGCCGACGCTGCCGATCACGCCCGATGCGCGGACGACGCCGGCAGAGCCGACCACGCCCGCCGCGCCGGCGACGCCGGCCGATCCGACGACCCCCGCGGCGCCGGTCACGCCGGTCGAGCCGTCGACCCCCGAGGAGTCGGCAACCGCCGCCGAGTCGCCGTCGCCGATCATTGCGACACCGTATAGCGCCCACCGGGCCCGTATCGACGGGGGCGTCCTAAGGCGTGACGGCGATTCCGCTCGGCCCGTCTCCGGTAGGCACGGTGGCGGGGCTCTTTGGGCTGAGCCTTCCGCCTGCGCCGACGCTGAACTGCGCGAGCGCATCGAGGGACGTGACGGTCACGTAGGCGGACTTACCGTCCGCGCTCACCGCGACGTCGCTCGCCGGACTTCCAGAGAGCTTGACTGAGGCCGGGCTCTTGGCGGTCAGCCGGCCGTCTTCGGCCACGTCGTACTGGCCGACGACGGTGCCGGTCCCATTCTGGTTGTAGGTGCAGCTCAGGTACACCGATGAGCCGTCGGGCGAGACGGCTATCCCGGAGGGCAGGCACGGTCCCGGGGTGGTTACGAGCGCCGGGCTCTTTGCGCTGAGCCGTCCGGCCGTGTCGACGCTGAACTGGGCGATGTTGCCGCTGTTGTTGGCCACGTACACCGCCTTGCCATCCGGCCTCACAGCGATGTCGACGGGGAGGCTGCCGCCGCCCGAGGCCACCAGAAGCGGGTTCTTCGCGGTCAAGGCTCCCGTCGTGCCCACGTCATATTGGAGGATGTTGTTCCCGCTCGTGTTGGCGACGTAGACCGACTTCCCGTTTGGGCTCACGGCCAGCCCGTTCGGGCGATTGATGTAGGGGTATCCCGGAGCTCTCACGGCGCTCGAGAGCTTGCCGCCTGCCCCGATGTCGAACTGGTCGAGGAAGGTGCCGTTGGCGCTTGCCACCAATGAGCGGCCGTCAGGGGTGATGCCCACGCCGAAGATGCCGGGTGCGCCGCCGTCGTGCGGGACGCTTGCCGGATTCTTGGCCGTCAGCTTGCCGCTTGATCCGATGTCGTACTGGTTGACCGCGTAGGGCACGCCGTTGACCGTGTAGAGCGACAGTCCGTTGGGGCTGACGGCCATTGCCGCCGGTGTGCCGATCGTGTCCACGGCCGCGGGGGAGAGCGGGCTGAGCAGGCCGGTTGAGCTCGTGCTGTATTGGGAGATGTCGCTGCCGGTGGCGTTCGCCACGTAGACGCGTTTGGGCCCGGGTACGAACGTCTGGGTCGAGCCGCCGCTGCCGTCGGGGCCCGCGCAGAAGTCCTCGTTCTGCGAGCTCTCGCGGCCGCAGGCCTGGTACTCGTAGGGCGCCCCAGGGAAGAGGCCGCTGGCGGTCTCAGAGGCAGAGGCGTTGGTCACCTTGCTGGGGATGGTGTGGCGTGGTCCGTTCGTCCACGTGGTGGTGCCCACCAAACGCCAGCGGACGAAGAACGAGCAACTCGTATCGCAGGAGCCGACAAAACTCAGCTTGGCCGTCCACGAGCCGTTCGCGGCCTGAGTGAAGTCGCTCGCCCCGGTGGTGCGGCCCGCGCAACCGACCGCGGCCGCGATGAGAGCAAGCCCGAGCAGGCACAAGCGGGTGAAGAAGCTACGGGTCACGGAACCTCCGAGCGATTGGAGATCGCGGGCCTGGGCGGACCGGCGCCACTCCCGTCCTGACGCGACATCACTACCAGGTCCGGGGCGTCCGATCAAGTAATCCCAAATACTCAGATAGAGGCGATCACCGCGGACCGTCCTGCCTTCTGGTTGCAGAGCAACCACAGGGCAGGACACTTCGAGCGAGGGACGCACCGGAGTGCTACGGCGCCATCCGGCTCGCCGCCTCCCGGGCGCGGAGCTCGCCCGAGTCGTGAGATCGCGCGAAACCGGCCCGCCTAGTGCGCGCCGGCGCCCCGCTCGGCCTGCGACCGGCCGTTCGCGGAATCGCCTCCGCCCGGCTGGCGCGCGAGCCAGTCCGTCAGGCCGGCGCAGGTGGCCTCCGCGAGGCTGCCCAGCCGTGGGGCGAGGGAACGAGCGAGCTCGAGGTCGCCCTCCGTGCCCGCCTGTTCGATGCTTCCGCAGACGGTGGCCAGCCGGACCGCGCTGAAGTTGGCGCTCGCTCCCTTGAGCGCATGGGCCTCGGCGCGTGTGGCGTCCGAGTCGCCCTTCTCCACCGCGGAGGTGAGGGCGGCGACCCGGCTGGGCATTGATTGCAGGAACTGGGCCACGATCGCGTCGAAGGCGGCGCCGCCGAGATCGCCGCGCAGCGCGTCGAGGCTCTCCGCGTCGAGCACGGCCTCGGAGTCGTCAGGCCGGCCGCTCTCGTCGCGCGCATGGACCCAGCGCTGGAGCGCCGCGTCGAGCATCTCGGGACGCAGGGGCTTCGACAGGTAGTCGTCCATCCCGGCCTCGAGGCAGCGCTCACGGTCGCCCTTCATCGAGTGGGCGGTCATGGCGATGACCGGTACGTGAAATCCCTCGCCCTCCCGGCGACGGATCTCGCGCGTGGCCTCGTAGCCGTCCATCTCGGGCATCTGGCAGTCCATCAGGACCGCCGCGAAGCTCTGCTCGGAGACCGCCTCGACGGCCTCGCGGCCGTTGTGGGCGATCGTGACCGGATGGCCGCGCTTGGCCAGCATCGCCTGGGCCACGGCCTGGTTCACCGCGTTGTCCTCGACCACGAGGAGCGGCAGCCCTTCGAGGTTCGCGGGGTCTGTCGGAGATGGCGTGTCGTGAGACGTGGGGGAGTCCTTTCCGTTCTCGTTTGCGGCCGCGTTGGCCACGGCGTCGTAGAGCAGTGACTGGCGTGCGGGCTTGGTCAGGTAGGCGCGGATGCCGGCAAGCTCCGCGTCGCGACGCCGGGTCAGGGCCGACGCCAGCATGATCAGCCGTACGGAGCGCAGCTCGGGGTCGCTCGAGATCTGGCGCGCCAGCTCGATGCCGTCCATGCCCGGCATCATCAGGTCGAGCACCGCTACCTCGTAGGGCTTGCCCGCCGCCACGGCGGAGCGGAGGAGCCTCAGCGCGTCCTCGGCGTCCACGGCCGCGTCCGCTGCCATGCCCCAGCGCGCGGCCTGGCGCGTGACGATCGTGCGGTTGGTCTCGTTGTCGTCGACGACGAGCAGGCGCAGCCCGCGGAGATCCACGTACGGAAGCTCGGCCAGAGTGCCCTCGCGGGCGCCCTCGAAGGGAAGCTCGACCCAGAAGATGCTGCCCCCGCCGGGTGCCGGCTCGGCGCCGATCTCGCCGCCCATCAGCTCGGTGAGCTGCTTCGAGATCGCGAGCCCGAGGCCGGTGCCTCCAAACGTCCGGGTCGTGGAGTTGTCCGCCTGGGAGAAGGACTCGAACAGCCTCTCGATTTGGCTGGGATCGATCCCGATGCCCGTGTCGCGCACCTCGAAGCGCACGCGCGTCTCCCCGGGGCGGCCGCCGGTCGAGCGGACGGTCGCCACCACCTCGCCCTCGTCGGTGAACTTGATCGCGTTCGAGAGCAGGTTGGTCATGATCTGGCGCAGCCTGTTCTGATCCCCATGCACGAGCTGAGGGACCCCGTCCTGAACGTCCGCCAGCAGCTCGAGCCCCTTCGCGTGCGCGCGGTTCGCGAGCAGGTCGCACACGTCGTTCACGGCCTCCGGCAGGTCGAACTCGGCGATCTCGAGCTCGAGGCGGCCCGCCTCGATCTTCGAGAAGTCGAGGATGTCGTTGATCACCACGAGCAGCGCGTCGCCCGAAGCCTTTGCGGTGCGCGCGTACTCGATCTGCTCGGGATCCAGCTTCGTGTCGAGCAGGAGATCGGTCATGCCGATCACGCCGTTCAGCGGGGTCCGGATCTCATGGCTCATGTTGGCCAGGAACTGCGACTTCATCGTCGCCGCCTGGGCGAGCGCGGCATTGCTGCTCTCGAGCTGCGCGTTGGCGTCGGCCAGCCTCGCCGAGCTGGTCGACAGCCGCCGGAGCAGCATCACAAAGCCGGCCGCGACGAGTGCGAGGGCCGCAAGGATCAGCCACGGAAGGAGCCTCCGGAAGCCTGACACCGCGGCGAAGAGGTCGGACTCGCGAGTGGTCAGCAGGACGCGCCAGCTCGTCGACGAGATCGGCACTGCCACGAACCAGCCGTCGTCGCCGAACGCGCCGTCCGAGCCGTTCTGCACCGCGCCCAGCAGGCCGGCCTGCGTGAGCGGCCGGGCGGCCGGCGTGGGGTCGCCGCTGTCGCCGAGCACGTTCCCATGGCCGTCGATGGCATACGAGCGCCCGACGCCGGAGGGGATGCGGTCGAGGTAACTGCCGAGGAACGCGCCGAGGAGCTCGGGCGGCATGCCGCTCACGATCACCCTGCGACCGCCGAGGCTCTGCACCGGCACCGCCAGCTCGACCACACGTGCCCGGCCCTGGCCGAGCACGTCGGAGACGGAGTACTGGGCGCCGCTCAGCACGGCGCGCACGGGCCGCGAGGCCGCGAGCGTCCGGGCGCGGGCGGTCGAATCGAACCCGCGCGAGCTCGCGATGATCCGCCCGTCCGTCCCGACGACGGCGATGTACTGGACCCTGCTCTCGCGCCTGGCGCGCTCGAGGGTCGCCGGGCTGATCCGCGTCGTGCCGTAGCGGCGCGCGTTCTCGGGCGACGTGGCCGCCGATGCGAAGACCGCCTCGGTCAGTGCCGACGCCACGACCGCCCGGTCGCGGAAGCGAGACTCGACATCGCGCCGGGCGTTCGACTGGGTGCTCTGCAGCTGGATCGTCAGCGCGGCCAGCACCGCGAGCATCAGCAGGCCTGCCGCCCAGGACCAGCCGCGCGAAACCCTCAAGATGGGTTGGAGGTCGGATGACAAGCGAGTCCTCCGCCGAAGCGGGAGTGTGGCCCTATCGGCTTGACCGGATAGGAACTTGAGGCTCACTCGGGAGATCCCGACCAGCTGCGAACGGCGGGCAGGCTCCACTCATACTTCGACGCGTGCCCGTCAAGCGCTGTCTCGTGCTCGCTGCGTGCGTCTTCGCGCTCCCGCCCTCCGCGCAATCCTCGCCGCCGCCGTCCAGGTGGAAGCCCGACGTGCAGGCTGCCGCCGACTGGGCGGACGGCCGGGCGGGCCAGGTGTCGTTCTCCGTGCGCACCGAGCACCGCGTCTGGGGCCGGGACGCGCGCCGGCCGGTCGTCTCCGTCAGCGTGATCAAGGCCATGCTGCTCGTGGCCTACCTGCGCCGTGCCGAGGTGCGTGACCGCCCGCTGACGGAGGCCGACCGGGCGCTGCTCGCGCCGATGATCCGGTGGTCCGACAACGCGGCCGCCTCGCAGGTGCGGAACGTCGTCGGCAACGAGGGGCTCGTGAGGCTGGCGCGGCACGCCGGCATGAGGCGCTTCAGGCCGGCGGCGATCTGGGGCAACTCGATCATCGACGCGGCCGACCAGAGCCGCTACCTCCTCCACATCGACCGGCTCGTGCCGCGCCGCCACCGCCGTTACGCGCTGCGCCTGCTCGGCTCCGTCGTGCCCTCGCAGCGGTGGGGGATAGCACGCGCGCGGCCGCGCGGCTGGGCGCTCTACTTCAAGGGCGGATGGGGCTCGGGCACCGGCGCGGCCGATCACCAGGTCGCGCTGTTGCGGCGCGGCCGGCGGCGGGTGGCCGTGGCGGTGATGACCACCGCGAGCCCGAGCCACGAGTACGCCAAGGCGACGCTCGAAGGGGTGGCGCGGAGGCTGCTCCGGCACCTCGGCAGGGGCGCGGTCCCGGCGGGCTCGGCGGCGCACTAGGCTACCCCGCCATGGACCTCACCCTCTCGCCGTCAGAAGAGGCCTTCCGGGACGAGCTTCGGGCCTGGCTGGCCGACAACCATCCGGGCGAGGATCCGCCCGACGACGACGCCGCGTTCGAGCACCGGCGCGTCTGGCAGAAGAAGCTCTACGACGCCGGCTACGCCGGCTTCTCCTGGCCGAAGGAGTACGGCGGCCGCGGCGCCACGCTGATCGAGCAGGCGCTCTTCGGCGAGGAGATGGCGCGCGCCAAGGCGCCCAGCCCCGCCAACGTCCTCGGCATGGTCATGGGCGGCCCCGTCGTGATCGCCCACGGGGACGACACGCAGAAGGAGCGCTGGCTGAAGCCCATCCTCACGGGCGACGAGATCTGGTGCCAGGGCTTCTCGGAACCGGAGTCGGGCTCCGACCTCGCCTCGCTGAAGACGCGCGCGGTGAAGTCGAACGGCGAGTGGGTGGTGACCGGGCAGAAGGTCTGGACGACCTACGCGCACAAGGCCAAGTGGTGCATGCTCGTCGCGCGGACCGACCAGGATGCGCAGAAGCACGCGGGCCTCACCTACTTCATCATGGACATGGAGCAGGAGGAGGTTCAGGTCCGGCCGCTGCGCCAGATCACCGGCGAGGCGGAGTTCAACGAGCTCTTCATCGAAGAGGCGCGCATCCCGGACGAGAACGTCGTCGGCGGCGTGGGCAACGGCTGGACCGTCGCGATCACGACGCTCATGCACGAGCGCGCCGGCCTCGGCGCCTCGGCGGCCGCGGGGATGCGGATCGCGCTCAACGAGCTCGGTGAGCTCGCGCGCGAGCGGGGCGTGACCGACGACCCGGTGATCCGCCAGAGGCTCGCCCAGCTGGCGATCGAGGTCGAGCTTCTTCGCCTCAACGCCTGGCGCGGCCTCACCGCGATCATGAAGACCGGCATCCCGGGCCCCGAGGGCTCGGTCGTGAAGTGGCAGTGGGGCGAGCTGAACCAGTCGCTGACCGAGCTGGCCGTGGACATCCTCGGCGAGGACGGCGCGCTCTGGGACTCGCCCTGGACCTACCGCTTCCTCCGCTCCCGCGCCAACTCGATCGAGGGCGGGACCACGGAGATCCTCAAGAACATCGTCGCCGAGCGTGTGCTCGGTCTGCCCAAGCTGCGCTAGGAGGACTCGCACCGTGAACTTCGACTTCTCCGACGACCAGCAGGCGATCAAGCGCACCGCGAAGGACCTCCTCGCGGCGCGCTTCACGCTCGACCGCGTGCGCGAGCTCGCCGAGGGGCGCAGGTACGACGAGACGGCCTGGACCGAGCTGTGCGAGCTCGGCTGGCCCGGCATCTTCGTGTCCGAGGACAACGGCGGCCAGGGCCTCGGGATCGTGGAGCTCGTGATCCTGATGGAGGAGCTGGGCTACGCACTGGCGCCGGTCCCGTTCCTCTCCACGGCGTCGGCCGGGCTGGCGCTCGAGCTGGCCGGCTCCGACGAGCAGCGCGAGCGCTGGCTTCCGGGGATCTCCTCGGGCGAGCTGCGCGCCACCGCGGGGCTCGAGTCCAACGGCGAGGCGCGGCTCGTGCCGGACGCCGACGCCGCGGAGCTGATCGTCCTGCTCTCGCGCGACGGCGGCCGTGTGCTGGAGCGGAGCCAGGCCGAGGTCGAGCCGCTCGAGACGATCGACGCCACCCGTCACTTCGCGCGCGTGCGCGGGGAGGGGGGCGAGCCGCTCGAGGGCGACACGAGCGCGGCGCTCGACCGGATCGTGACCGCGATCGCCGCCGAGCTGACCGGCGTGTGCCAGCGCACAATGGAGATGGCGGTGGAGTACGCGCGCGATCGCAAGCAGTTCGGGCGCCCGATCGGCGCGTACCAGGCGGTGGCGCACCGCTGCGCCCAGATGCTCCTCGAGACCGAGGGCGCGCGATCTGCCTCGTACTACGCGGGCTGGACCGCGGACGCCGAGCCCGAGTCGATGCCGCAGGCGGCGTCGATGGCGAAGGCCTACGCCTCGGACGCCGGGTGGCGCGTGACCGCCTCGGCGCTGCAGGTGCACGGCGGCATCGGGTTCACGTGGGAGCACGACCTCCACTTCTTCCTGAAGCGCGCCAAGGCCGACGGGATCCTGTTCGGCTCGGCGGGCTCGCACCGCGAGCGCGTCGCGGAGCTGTCAGGCCTGGCGGCCGAGCCCGCCCCCGCCTGAGCTCCGCCTGCTCGTCGCGATAGCCGCGAACGGCGCCAGCACGCCGTGGCCCGCGGGATGCGGGGCCGGCTCCGTGTGCGGCACGGGCGGCTTGGGATGCGAGACCACGTGCGTCACGCGTACGTTCGTCAGCCGCTCGATGCGGTGGGGGAGGTCGACCTGCAGCCAGCGCGACGTGCCCGTCGGGAGCGTGGAGACCACGACCTCGTCATAGCGGGTCGGGTCCCAGGCGTCGTGCACGGCCGCGATGGCGTCCTGGTCGCCCACGCGCCCGTCCACCTCCAGCCCGGCGGCGCGCATCGCCCCGAGCGCCGACGCAAGCCTGCGCTCGGCCGCCTCGCGCCCGGCGCGGCCGCCCGCGGGCGCCGGCACGAGCAGCGTGAAGGAGCAGTACGACCCGCTCGCCCTGTCCGCGAGCGCGGCGATCAGCTCCGGCGTGTCCGCGGTCACGTTGGCGACCACGAGAATCCTGAAATGCCAGGCCATCCGACCTCCTTCCGCGCTGCTGAGGCGAGCGTAGCGCGCGGCCGCGCAGGGCGCTAGTCGCCGGGGAAGCTCGGCAGGCCGTGCTCGTGCGCCTGCATCGCGCCCCGGCGCTCGGAGCCGTGCGCGAGCGTCTCGAGCCGCCGGATCTCGCGCTCGCCCTCGATGCGCGCGGGATGGTCCTGCGGGAGCACCGAGACCAGGTTCCGGATCCGGTTGCGGATCTGGAGCGCGAAGTGGGGAGTGGAGGCGCCCATGAGCTGGCGGACGTCCTCGAGCGTGGGCTCGCGCTCGCTGCGGTCGGGGCGCTCGTACTCGCTCACGATTCAGATTATGGCGCGGTCGCCTGAACCGGGATCAGCTCGGTGATCCGGTCGAGCCGCGCCTGGGCCGGCAGGGAGATCACGTTCTCGCCGCCCAGGATCCAGACGCGGTTGTAGACAGCCTGCCCGGGGTCGTCCTCGTAGCCGGGCTGCACGCTCAGGAAGTAGCTCTCGAGCGCGCGCGGGAGGTCGGCCGCCTCGTCCGTGAGCAGGAGCGGCGCGAACACGCCGCGAGTGGCGAGCGAGGCGGCCGCTGCCACGTCGAGCGGGCGGCTCGTGCTCGCGACCGTGAAGTTGTACCCCGGCACCTCCACGCCCCAGCCGAAGCTCCCCTGCCGGTAGCGCGCGAAGGCGATCGCGTTCTCGACCGGCGTCGGCCCCGCGACCCGGTTGACCGAGCCCGCGAGCCCCTTCTGGAGGTCCTGGACGACCTTGTCCGAGATCGCGCGCTCCGGGCCGAGCACGTAGACGTTCGGGCGCTCGTGCTCGCGGAGGGCGCGCCGGACCGGGTCGGGGATCGAGTCGCGCCTGACGGGCAGCGCCGCGTTGCCGGAGCGGGCCGCCCAGGCGGCCGCGGGCATCGACCACTCGGGGTCCTCGCCCGAGTAGAGCACCACGTCGGGCGAGGGGCGCCCGCGCGCCGCCGAGAAGAAGCGGTCCACGGCTGCGGCGCGCTCGTAGGCGTCCTCGCCCTCGACCACGGCCGTCTTGTAGCCGCTCGGCCGCGCCACGTCCGCGCCGATCCGGATCACCTGGGCGTCCTTCGAGAGGTCCGAGCCGCGCGGATCGAGCTTGTCGAGCGTCTCCGCCGTCACCGCGGGCAGGCCGCTCCCGTCGGAGAGCAGGAGCGGTGCCCCGATGGGCGGGCCGGCGAGCACCGAGGCGGCGATCGCGGACTGCCAGTCGCTCCGGTCGACCAGCACGACCGCCCCCGGCCGGTCGGCCTCGCCGGTGGCGGGGAAGAGGGCGCTCGCGACTCCGGCGGCGTCGGAGCTCGCGTCCCCGCCCGCCACGCGGATCGTGTTGCGCGTCGCGCTGTGCGGGAAACCCAGCTGCTCGGCGGCCTCCTCGTCGTCCCCCGG
>JAFGJG010000155.1 GCA_016929195.1 Thermoleophilaceae bacterium | reverse complement strand
GTTCGAGAACTCGAACGTCGGGTCCGACCACCAGCAGCTGACCATGCAGTTCATGATGAGCGTGGCCCGCAAGTACGGGCTCGTCTGCCTGCTGCACGAGAAGCCGTTCGCGGGCGTGAACGGCTCGGGCAAGCACAACAACTGGTCGATGGGCACGGACAGCGGGACGAACCTGCTGGAGCCCGGCGACAGCCCCGCGGAGAACATCAGCTTCCTGTTCTTCTGCGCGGCCGTCATCCAGGCCGTGAACAAGCACCAGGGCCTCCTCCGCGCGTCGGTGGCGGCCATCGGCCAGGACCACCGCCTCGGAGCGAACGAGGCGCCGCCGGCGATCATCTCGATCTTCCTCGGCGCCGAGCTGGACAAGGCGTTCGATGCGATCGCGTCCGGCGAGGGCGACCCCCACACGCCCGGCTCGTTCCTCGGGCTCGGCACGCCCGTCCTGCCGCCGCTGCCCCTCCACGGCGGCGACCGCAACAGGACCTCGCCGTTCGCGTTCACGGGCAACAAGTTCGAGTTCCGCGCGCTCGGATCGAGCATGTCGCTCGCGTTCCCGAACACGGTGCTGAACACGATCGTGGCCGAGGCGATCGACGAGCTCGCGGATGCGCTCGAGGGCGCGAAGGGCGCCGACATCGCCGAGAAGGTGACCGCGGTCGTCGCGGACGCCTACACGGCCAACAAGGCGGTCTGCTTCGGCGGCGACAACTACTCCGACGAGTGGCACGCCGAGGCCGAGCAGCGCGGGCTCAAGAACCTGCGCACGACGCCAGATGCCCTTCCCGAGGTGCTCGCCGACACCACGATCGCCGCGTTCGGCAGGTACGAGGTGCTCTCCGAGCGTGAGCTCGAGTCGCGCTACGAGGTCTGGGTCGAGCAGTACGTCATCCGGGCGAACATCGAGGCGGAGACCACCGCCACGATCGCGCGGACGCTGCTTCTGCCGGCCGTGCTGCGGCACCTGGCGCTGACCGAGTCGGCCGAGGTCCCGGGGCTGGCGGACGAGCTGCGTCCGCTGACCGAGGAGTTCGTGGAGGCGATCCGCGAGCTCGAGGCGGCGAACGGCTACCCCGACGGCGTCGAGGGGCTCGAGCTGGCCGAGTACGCGCGCGACAGTCAGCTGGCGGCTATGGCCAGGGTCCGGGAAGTCGCCGACCGGCTCGAGAAGCTGGTGGCCGACGACCTCTGGCCGCTGCCGAAGTACAGCGAGATCCTGTTCGTGCGCTAGGCATACGCCGACCGGTGTAGGCGCCGAGTCGCTAGCATCGGAGCCGCCGGAGGGAAGTATCCCGTCGGCGGGCGCCGTCAGGACGGCCAGCAGGCCCGGTGTCCGCGGTCCGCGTGTTCGCGGGCGGAGAAACCTTCGCGTTGTTGACCTCGACAACCGCGGAGGTGGGACACGTGTCAGATCTGATCTTCTCGGCGACCGGCGCCTGGCTGGCCCTGGTCGTTGCGATCGCTGGGCTGCTCGCGATCGACCTGTTGCTGGTGCGCGGCCGCGGCGGGCAGATGTCGGTCCGCGAAGCGGCCGTCGCCAGCGCGATCTGGGTGGGGGTGTCGCTCGGCTTCTTCGCCGTTCTGCTGCTCGCGGGCAGAGGCGATGACGCGAGCGCCTATCTCGCCGGCTACCTCGTCGAGAAGAGCCTGTCGCTCGACAACGTCTTCGTCTTCCTGCTCGTGTTCTCCGCTTTCGGGATCGCCACCGAGCACCGGCATCGACTGCTGACCTTCGGGATCGTCGCGGCGCTCGTGCTACGGGCCGTCTTCATCGTGGCGGGCGCAGCGCTGCTCGCGGCCTTCGGGTGGGTGAGCTTCCTGTTCGCCGCACTCCTGCTCTGGACGGCGTGGCGCATCTTCGCCCACCGCCACGACCACGAGAGCGAGGATCGGCTCGTCGACTCCCTTCGCCAGAGGCTGCGGATCGCCGACGACCGCGGACTGAGCGGACTGACGACCCGGGAGGGCGGCCGGCGCGTGCTCACGACCGCGGGCGCCGCGCTGATCGCGATCGGCGTCGTGGACCTGATCTTCGCGATCGACTCCGTCCCGGCCATCCTGGCGATCACGGACGACACGTACATCGTGTTCGCCGCCAACGCCTTCGCGCTGCTGGGCCTGCGGCCGCTGTTCTTCCTCGTCGCCGAGCTCGTCGAGCGGCTCTACTACCTGAAGACCGCGCTCGCCGTCCTGCTCGCCTTCATCGCCGTGAAGATGGTCCTCGGCGAGCTGATCGGCAAGATCGGGCCGGAGGTCAGCCTTCCGGTGATCGCCCTGATCCTGGGCACCGGTGCGGCCGCATCGCTGATCCGGGAGCGGCGGCGGGGGCGGATAGGCGTGAGTTAGGGATCCCTAACTGCGGAGCGGCGAAATGTTAGGGTGCCCTAACATGACCCTGACGCGACGGACCCTTCTCGCCGGCGGGGGCGCGGCTCTGGCGCTCGCCGCGTGCGGCGACTCAGACGAGCCCGGCGGCGGCCGGGCGGCGGCCGGGCGGGGGAGCTTTCCCGCGAAGGTGCCGCACAAGTTCGGCACGACGGTCGTACGTGTCGAGCCCCGCCGCGTGGCGACCTACGGGGGCGGCGACGTGGACACGCTGCTCGCGCTCGGCGTCGCCCCGGTGCTCGTGCCGGACATCGACCCGCGCTGGAAGCGCCTGGGCGGGGTGGCGCCCTGGTCGCGCGAGCGGCTGGGGGGCACGGAGCCCGTCGTGGTGAGCAACGAACAGGTCGACTTCGAGCGCGTGGCGGAGGTTCGGCCCGACCTCGTGACCGCGGTCGAGTTCGACATGAAGCGCGGCGACTACGACAAGCTCACCGAGCTGGCGCCGACCGTGGCGCCGCCGTCCGGCTACGCCCCCTACACGGTCCCGTGGGACGTCATGGCCGTCCAGGTCGGCGCCGCGCTCGGCCGGCGCGCGCAGGCCCGGCGCCTGGTGCGCGCCGCGCGCAGCCGCATCGCCGCGGCGGCGCGGGCGAACCCCGCCTTCGGCCGCAGCCGGGCGGTCCTGATCGACCCGGACGACGACGGCGGCGTCTACATCTTCGCGCCCAACGACGTGCGCACGCGGTTCCTCTCCGACCTCGGCTTCACGATGCCGGCGGCGATCGAAGAGCTCTTCGAGGGTCAGTTCTACGCCACGCTGAGCGCGGAGCGGCTCGACATGCTCGACGAGGCGGACGTGCTCGTCCTGGTCGCGACACGCGAGCCGCAGACGGCTAACACGACCGGCACCGCCACCTACCGCCGCGTCCGCGCCGTCCGCGAGGAACGGGTCGTGCGGATCGACGATCCCGATCTCGCCATCGCGATGTCCTACTCCTCGGTGCTGTCGATCCCCTACCAGCTCCGCGAGATCGTTCCGGCCCTGCGAGCTGCGCTGGCTTGAGACGGGGGGCGCCGTGGCTGCTCGTGGTACTCGCTGCGCTCGCCCTCGTCCTGCTCCTGAGCGTGGGGGTGGGGGCGAGACCCATCCCACTGGGACGCGTGTGGAGCCTCGTGTGGCGGCCGGACGGGTCGAGCGACGCCGCGATCGTGCACGACCTGCGGATTCCGCGGACGCTGCTCGGGCTCATGGTCGGGGCCGCGCTCGGGGTGGCGGGTGCGCTGATGCAGGCGCTCACGCGGAACCCGCTGGCGGACCCCGGCCTGCTGGGCGTGAACGCGGGCGCCGCCGCGGCGGTGGTCACGGCAACGACGCTCCTCGGGACGGTCGACCCGCTCGCGTACATCTGGTTCGCGTTCCTCGGCGCGGCGGTGGCCTCCGTCGTGGTCTACGGGATCGGCACGGCGGGCCGGAGCGGCGCCACGCCCGTGCGGCTCGCGCTGGCCGGCACCGCGGTGAGCATCGCGCTGATCGCGTACGTCGAGGGGCTGACGATCGTCGACCGCGAGGCGCTCGACCAGTACCGCTTCTGGGCCGTCGGCGCGCTCGGCGGGCATCCGGGCTCGCTGAACGCCCAGATCGCGCCCTTCATACTCGCCGGGCTCGTGCTGGCCGTCGCGCTCGGGCGGCCGCTGAACGCGATCGGGCTCGGCGAGGACTCGGGGCGGGCGCTCGGCGCGCGGCTGGTGCGGACGCGCGTGCTCGGGGCGGTCGCGATCACGGTCCTCTGCGGGGCGGCGACGGCCGCGGTCGGCCCGATCGCCTTCGTGGGCCTCGCCGTGCCGCACGTCGCGCGGGCGATCACGGGGCCCGACGAGCGCCTGGTGCTGCCCCTGTCCGCTGCGATCGCGCCGGTGATGCTGCTCGGGGCGGACGTGGTCGGCCGCGTGGTCAACCGGCCCGGCGAGCTGGAGGTCGGCATCGTCAGCGCGCTCGCCGGCGCCCCCGTGTTCATCGCGATCGTCCGCAGGCGGCGGATAGCGCAGCTGTGACCGCGGCGCTCAGGATCCCTCCGCGCAGCGTGGGGGTGGGGCTCGCCCTGAGCGCGACGCTGCTGGCGCTGCTCGTGGTGTCGGTGGGGACGGGCGAGTTCGAGATCCCGCCGGGCGACGTCGTCGCCGCGCTCGCCGGCCAGGGCGACCGGAGCACCGAGTTCGTAGTCGAGACGCTCCGGCTGCCGCGAGCGCTGACCGGCGCGCTGGTCGGCGCCGCGCTCGGCATCGGCGGGGCGATCTTCCAGAGCGTGACCCGCAACCCGCTGGGCAGCCCGGACATCGTGGGGTTCATGCAGGGCGCCGCGGCCGGCGCGGTGCTCGAGATCGTGGTGCTGGGCGGGGGTGCGTTCGCGATCGCCGCGGGATCGGTGGTGGGCGGGGTCGGGGCCGCGGCGCTCGTCTACGTGCTCGCCTATCGCGGCGGCGTCACGGGGTACCGGCTGGTGCTCGTCGGCATCGGCATCAGCGCGATGCTGATCGCGGTCACCGACTACCTGCTGACCCGCTCGACGCTCGACCAGGCGCTCGCCGCGCAGGTGTGGCTGACCGGGAGCCTGAACGGACGCGGGTGGGAGCACGTGCGCCCGGTCGCGGCTGGGCTGGCCGTCCTACTGCCGGTCGCGGCGCTCCTGGCACGGCCCCTGCGCACGCTCGAGCTGGGGGACGACGCCGCCCGCGCGCTCGGCGTGCCGGTCGAGCGCGCCCGCCTCGCACTGATCGCGGTCGCGGTCGCGCTCACGGCGATCGCCACCGCCTCGGCGGGCCCGATCGTGTTCGTCGCGCTGGCGGCGCCCCAGATCGCGCGGCGGCTCACGCGCGTCGCGGGCCCGGGGGTGGGCTGCGCGGCGCTGACGGGCGCGGTGCTCCTGGTCGGGGCGGACTTCCTGAGCCAGCGCCTGTTCGGCGATGTCCAGCTCCCCGTGGGGGTCGTGACCGGAGTGGCCGGCGGGGCCTACCTGGCCTGGCTGCTGGCGCACGAGTGGCGGCGGGGGGCCGGATGAGCGGGGGTCTCGAGGGCCGGGAGCTCACGCTCGCGTACGACGGGCGCGTGGTGGCCGAGCGGCTGGACGCGCTCATCCCGGAGGGGTCGTTCACGGCCGTGGTGGGCGCGAACGCCTGCGGAAAGTCCACGCTCCTGCGCGCGCTGGCCCGGCTCATGCGCCCGCGGGCGGGCACGGTGCTCTTGGACGGGCGCGCGATCCACTCGATCCCGACGAAGGAGGTCGCGCGCCGGGTCGGCCTCCTCCCGCAGGGCGTGGTCGCCCCCGACGCGATCACCGTGGAGGACCTCGTGGCGCGCGGCCGCTATCCGCACCAGGGGATCCTGCGGCAGTGGTCGCGCGGCGACGAGCTGGCCGTCCGCGCGGCGATGCGCGCCACTCGTGTGGGCGATCTGGCCGAGCGTCCCGTGGAGGAGCTGTCCGGCGGCCAGCGCCAGCGCGCGTGGCTGGCGATGGTGCTCGCCCAGGAGACCCCGTTCGTCCTCCTGGACGAGCCGACGACCTTCCTCGACATCGCCCACCAGGTGGAGGTCCTCGATCTCTGCGCCGAGCTCCACGAGCGGGAGGGGCGCACGCTCGTGGCCGTGCTCCATGACCTGAACCACGCGTGCCGCTACGCCACCCACCTGATCGCGATGGCGGACGGCGGGATCGTGGCCGAGGGCGATCCCACGGAGGTCGTGGATGCCGCGCTGGTGGAGCGGGTGTTCGGGCTGCGCTGCAAGGTGATCGAGGATCCCGAGAGCGGGACCCCGCTGGTGGTGCCCGCGATGCGCGGGCGCGCGGCGGCGGGTCGATGAGCCGCGCGCGCCCGTTCCCCCTGCACGCTGGCGTGGCCGAGGTCACCGCCGTTGTGGACCTGACCCCAGCGATGCGCCGGTTCACGCTCGCGGCCGAGGCGTTCTCCGGCCCCGGCATCGAGCAGCCCGGCGAGATCATCACGCTCGGGTGGCCGCTGAACGGGGAGGCGCTGGTCCTCCCCGAGCTCGGCTGGCGCTTCCCGGAGGGCACCCCGGCGGCGCATTGGCGCAACTACACGGTGCGCTCGTTCGCTCCCGAGCGGGCCACGCTCGACGTGGACTTCTTCCTCCACGGCCCGCTCGGTCACGCATCGGCCTGGGCGGAGACGGCCCGCCCCGGCGCGACGGTCGGGTTTGCGGGCCCGCGTGTGCACTGGGAGCCGGATCCGGAGGCCGGATGGACGCTGCTGGCCGCCGACGAGACGGGGCTCCCGGCGCTGCTCGCCATCGCCGAGGCGCTGCCGGCCGGACACCGCACGGTCGCGCTCGCCGAGGTGGCGGGCGAGCAGGAGCGCCAGCCGCTCGTCTCGCCGGCGGACCTCGAGCTGCACTGGGTCAGCCGAGAGGGCCGCGCTCCCGGCTCGACCGGCGTGCTGCTCGAGCGCCTGCGGGCCCTCGAGCTGCCGGACGGGCGCGGCCAGGCGTGGGGCGGGGGAGAGGCGCTCGCGATGCGCGACCTCCGCCGGCACCTCCAGGCGAGCCGGCCCGGCCTAGACGGATCGCTGCGGCTGCTCGGCTACTGGAAGCACGACCGAACGCCGGCCGACGTGTACTGACCGCCGGCGGGCGGCCGCCAGGAGGTGGTCCAGGCCCGCCCAGGCCGCGAAGCAGAGCCCGCCGAGCGTGCCGGTCACAGTCAGGAGCAGCCCGGCCGCCGCCGCGGCGGCCACGCCCTCGCTCCCGAGGATCAGCACCGCGGCCGCGGCGCCGACGGTCGGGCCGACCGGCAGCTGGCCGAGCGTGACCAGGGCGATCAGGACGGCGGTGGCGTCGAGCAGGGACGCATCCACGCCGACCGCGTTGAGCAGGAGCCAGTTCCTGAGGATCTGGGCGAACACGGCCACGAGCACGAACGCGACCACGCGCCTGCCGCCGCCGAGGCTGCGCAGCACGGCGAGCCCGCGCCACAGCTCCATGCCCTTCTTGAGCGCGAGCCGGCGCAGCGCGACGCTGGCCGCGCCCACGACGATGAAGCCGACGAGCGGCAGCCACCAGGGCAGCCCGAGTGGGCCGACCAGCGTGAAGGACGCGAGGGCCGCGAGCATGCCCTCCACCGCGAGGATCGGGAACTCGGCCGCGATCAGCGTCGGGACCTGGGGGCAGTCGCGCGGCGAGGAGCGCCGGAGCGCCGCGATGCGGGCGGCGACGCCGAGATGCCCGTTCACGACGCCGCCCAGCACCTGCATGCTCGAGGCGCGGTAGAGCACGCGCCGGGCGAGCGTCCCGCCGGCGGCCTCGATCGTCACGTGCCACGCCTCGCTTCGCGAGACCAGCGCGACGATCTGGAGGAGCGCCGTCGCGGCGATCACCCACGCGGTGGCGCTCGAGAGCGCGGTCTCGAACTCCTCGCGGCGGCCGGACAGGAGCCAGACGAGGACCGCCGCGCTCGCGAGCGAGCCGGCGATGGTGAGAAGAGTCCTCCTGCGCAGAGCTACTTGCCCCTGCGCCTCGCGGCGGCGTTGCGCTTCATGTCGTCGCGCCCGCGCTCGTACGCCTCCCGCGCGGTCTTGCCGGCCTTGCGGACCTCGGCGTTACGGGCGGCGACGGCCTCGCGCGCCTCCTTCCACGCGGAATCCCCGTTGGTGGAAGTGGTCCAACCGGCCGAGTCGTCTTGCATGGGCATGCGAAACATCCTCCTGGGCCCCCATGGGTGGTCTGGCCACCGGGGGGCGCAGGGAGCGCGACACCCGACTGTGGAACTGCACCTCTCACGATAGCCGCTGCTAGCGTTGTGTAAAGCGGGTTCGCTTATTGCACCCGCGAGGTTCTTCTCTCGTGCGCTCCGGCGATCCGGGTTTGTCGAATCTCCCGAATCGTCAG
>JAFGJG010000002.1 GCA_016929195.1 Thermoleophilaceae bacterium | reverse complement strand
GTGAAGTAGAGGGAGGCGCCCGACCGGTACAGGTGCGACACGTGGCACATCACGAGCGGCGGCGTGCCGCGCGCGCCGAGCGAGTCGCGCAGCGCCCCGCCCACGGCCGCGTAGAGCCGGTCGACGTTGCTCCAGGTGGTCGCGGTCTCGAGCGTCTCGACCATCACGCTGCGGTCGAGCAGGTGATCGCGCAGGTATGGCGCGGCGAAGCGGCCGCGCAGCCAGGCCTCCCCCGGCCGCGCGCCGAGCGAGAGGCCGCCGCCGGCGCGCAGCAGCGCGGCGGTGCGCACGCGCCTGCGCTCGACGTCGTCGGGCTCGCCGTCCAGGCCGATGATCGCGAGGCAGCCCCCCTCGTGTCCGCGGGCCCTCAGATAGGCGCGTCCCAGCCGCTCGGTCCGGCTGCCGGTCGACGCGAGCGCGAGCGACATGCGCGTCTCCGCCCGGTCGGAGAGCCGCGCCACGTCCGGCGACGCGTCCGCCTGCTCCATCACCCGGAAGGCCTCGACGCCCTCCTCGAAGTCGCGGAACGACCAGCCCTCGTAGCGGCGCTGCTCGGGCGCCGGGCGCACCCGCAGCGTGGCCGCGGTGATCACGCCGAGCACGCCCTCGGAGCCCACCACGGCCTCGCGCAGCTGCGGTCCCGCGGCCGTGCCCGGCACCGCCAGGGTCGTCAGGTCGCCGGCCGGGGCCGCCAGCGTCACCGCCTCCACCAGCTCGTCGATCCGCCCGTAGCCCGTGGACGCCTGGCCGGCGGAGCGCGTGGCCACCCAGCCGCCGACGGTCGAGAACTCGAAGGACTGCGGGAAGTGCCCGAGCGTCAGGCCCTGCTCGCCGAGGCGCGCCTCCGCGGCCGGCCCGAAGAGGCCGCCCTCCAGGGTGGCCGTGAGCGACCTGCGGTCCACGTCGAGCACGCGATCCAGCCCGGCCAGGTCGAGCGAGATGACGGCCCCGAAGCCGCCCCGGAGCGGCTCCACCCCGCCCACCACGCTCGTGCCGCCCCCGAACGGCACGATCGCCACGCCCTCGCGGGCACAGATCTCGAGTACGGCCCGCACCTGCTCTGCCGTGCGCGGCAGCAGCACGGCGTCCGGGCCGGCGAGCCCGTCCCCGGAGCGCAGCCGGACGAGATCCGGGTAGCTCCTGCCGGCGGCGTGCTGCACGCGCGCGGCGTGGTCCTGGGTGAGCCCGCCCTCGCCCACGACGGCGGCGAGGGCGTCCCTGACGCGGGCGTCGAGAGCCGGCTCGGGCAGGCGCACCTGCTCGAGCGGCACGTGCGGCCTGGGGTCGCCGGGCTCCGCCCCGATCTCTTCGCGCAGAAAGCCGTCGGCGGAGGCGGGGAGCCCTCCCCCGTGCTCGTCGTCGCCCCAGCCCCACCAGCGCATGTCTAGGTGCCCTCCGGGGCCGTAAGCAGCTCCTCGAGGCCGTCGAGCGCGCCATCGACCTGGGTGCGCGCCGCCGCCCGCAGCTGGAACGGCGCGAAGCGGGCCCAGCCGCGCGGGCGCTGCCTGAGCCCGATCCGAACGCGCGTGCCGCCGTTCTCGGGGTCGAGGTCGATCTCGGTGGCGGACTCGTTCAGGAGCCGCTCGAAAGGCGTCTCCGCGAGCTCCTGCCGCCACGCGAGCCTGTGCGGCTCCCGTGACTCCACACGCGTCCAGTCCGCGCGCACCGCCTTTCCCTTGCCCGAGGTCATGACGGTCGTCCACGCGGCCGGGGACGCGTCCTCCACGCGCGCGACGCCGGGCCACCATGCGGGCAGGCGCCACGGATCGGCCACGACCCGCCAGACCTGCTCCGGGGCGGCGTGCACGCGCCGCTGGCGGCGGACGGTCACTCGTCCTCGTAGACCACGAGGCTCCGCACGTCGCGGGGGCTCAGGCGGGCGCGGCCGTTCAGGAAGGCCAGCTCGATCACGAAGGCGCATCCTGCCACGACTCCGCCCGCGTTCTCCACCAGGCCGCACAGCGCGGCGGCGGTGCCGCCGGTGGCGAGCAGGTCGTCGTGCACGAGCACGCGCGCACCGCCGCGCACCGCGTCGCTGTGCACCTCCAGCGCGTCGACGCCGTATTCGAGCTGGTATTCGACCGAGGCGGTCTCGCGCGGCAGCTTCCCCGGCTTGCGGGCCAGGATGAAGCCCGCGCCGGCGGTCGCCGCCACGGCGCCGCCGAGCACGAACCCGCGGGCCTCGGCCGAGACGACGTAGTCCACCTCCAGCTCGCGCGCGTAGCCGGCGAGCGCGTCGATGGCCTCCCGGAGCGCGCCCGCGTCGAGGAACAGCGGCGTGATGTCCTTGAAGACGATCCCCGGGCGCGGGAAGTCCGGGATGTCCCGGATGTGCTCCTCGAGGCCCACGGCGCGTGGGCTAGCGCGCGAGCTTCCGCAGGTCCCTGATCAGCAGCAGGTGCTTCAGGTGCGACGAGATCGCGGCGAGGTTCTCGAGCGCCTCGACCGCCTCCTTGCGCCGCTCCGGGTTCCGTGAGCGCAGCGCGGGCGCGAGGATCTGCTCGAGCAGCGCAGCCTCGCGGTCGGCCGAGGTGCGGAACACGCGCAGGTTGCGGCCGCCGACGCCGAAGCGCTTCAGCTCCGTGACGGCGCGGATGATCTCGCGCTCGGTGTCGTCGTAGAGGGCCTCGCCGTCGCGGCGCTCGCCCTTGATGACGCCGTAGTCCTCGAGCTCCTTCACGAGCCCGCGGTCGGCCCCGGTGTCCTCGAGGACGTCGTCCAGCCGGTAGAGCGAGCCCGGGCCGCGCAGGGCGACGGTGGTGCGCCGCCCGGAGCGCTGGTCCGGCGGGCTCGCCTTCGCCACCTCGGCGTCGGCGCGGCCGGCGGCCAGCTCCTGGCGGATCACCCGCAGCGGCAGGAACTCGTCGCGCTGGAGGCGCAGGATCGTGCGGAGCCGGGCCAGGTCGGCCTGGCTGTAAAGCCTGTAGCCGCCCGGCGTGCGCCGCGGGGCCAGCAGCTTCTGGTCCTCGAGATAGCGGATCTTCGAGATCGAGATGTCCGGGAACTCTCGCTCGAGCTGCTTGCACACGGCGCCGATCGTCAGCGCCTTCTCCTTGCGCGGCGGTGCCTCTGGGCCGGTCTCGATGCTCATTGCCCGAGATAGGTCAGCTTGTACTTGCCCACCTGCAGCTCGTCGCCGTCCTGGAGCTTGTGCGACTCGATCCGGTGGCGGTTGACGTAGGTCCCGTTCAGGGAGCCGAGGTCGTCGATGTAGAGGCCGTCGCGGCGCCGCACCAGGAGCGCGTGGTTACGGGAGACGGTCACGTCGTCGAGGAACACCTCGGCCTCGGGGCTGCGCCCGATCGTCATGCGCTCGCCACCGAGCGGGAACGCCTCACCGGAACGCCCCCCGCCGGACCGGATGACGAGCGTGGCACCCTCGCCGGTGACCTCCTCGAGGTCCATCGGCTTGAGCTCGCCGCTCTCGGCCACCTGGTAGACCTCGGTGGTGTCGCCCTCCTTCTCCGCCGCCTCCGGCAGGAAGGCGCCGCACTTCTGGCAGTAGTTCGCGCCGTCTGCGTTCGCGAATCCGCACTCGGGACAATGCACCGCGCTCCCCCCTCAGGAGGCTTCGGGTTCCTCCGGGATCGACTTCCCGGCGAGGATGTCTGTGAGCTGCTGCACGTCCGCGCCGCTGATCACGGACTCGCCCTCCGCGTGCTTCTTGCGCAGCCGGTTCACCAGCTCGGCGCGCAGGATGTCGATCTTGCCGTGGAGGATCCGGCGCCGGTACGACACCTCCTGCTCCTCCTCGGTGAGTTCCTGGATCATGTCCTTGAGCTCCTCGTCGGAGAGGGCACCCAAATCAGGGAAGGTGTCCATGCAGCTGTCGGTTCCTTTCAGAAAGCGGGGACGGCGAGTATATCGCCGGATCTCAAGCTGAGCTTGAGGGTGATTCGCTCCGGAGTGCGCGGCGGCCTGCAGCAACGTACTCGGCGGTGGCGCCCAGCGTGAGCGCGAGCCCGACGTAGAGGCAGGCCTCCGGGACCCAGGAGTCCCAGACGAGCGCGAGCGCGAGCGCCGACATCACCGGCCAGACGGCCCAGCGCCCGAGCATGTTGATCTCGAGGTCGAGCCCGCGCCTGAACGCCAGCCGGGTGAGCACGAGCATGAACGCCTCCCGCAGCGCCAGCACGGCGAGCGCCCATCGCGGCAGGAGCTCGAAGTGCCACGCCACCACCGCGCCGGAGAGCACCAGGAGCCGGTCGGTGAGCGGGTCGAGGAGCGCCCCGAGCCGGCTGTACTGGCCGAGGACGCGCGCCGCCATGCCGTCGAGGTAGTCGGTCCAAGCCACGACCGCGTACAGCACGAAGGCCGAGGTGCTGAGCCCGTCGTCGTCGCTCAGCGCCACCACCAGGAACACCGGGATCAGCGCGATCCGGGCGAAGCCGATCGCGTTCGGGATCGTCCAGGGGTGCAGCGGCTGAGCGCGGCGCGTCTCCGGCGGCGGGCCGCCGGATCGGTCGAGGCCGAGCAGCCTGCGCTTCGTCAGGGAAGCTCGCGCCACAGCGCGGCCACCTCCGCGGCCGCTCCGTCCAGCGACAGCGACCGCTGCTCCCGTCCCCGGCGCACCTGCACCTCGAGCTCGCCCGACTCCACGCTGCGCTTGCCGACGGTCAGCCGCAGCGGGCAGCCGACCAGCTCGGCGTCGGCGAACTTCTCGCCGGCGCTCGCGGTGCGGTCGTCGTAGAGCACGTCGAGGCCCGCCTCCTGCAGCTCCTCGTAGAGCCGGTCCGCGACGGTCCTGGCCTCCTCCCCCTCCTTGCCGAGCGTCACGAGCTCGACGTCGAAGGGCGCCACGGCGCGCGGCCAGGCGATTCCCTGCTCGTCGGAGCCCTGCTCGACGGCGGCCGCGACCACGCGGGCGGGGCCGATCCCGTAGGAGCCCATCCACACGAACTGCTCGGTGCCGTCCTCGTCGAGATAGCGGGCGCCGAGCGGCTCGGAGTAGCGCAGGCCGAGCTTGAAGATGTTCCCGACCTCGATCGCCGGCTCGATGTGGATCGCGGCGCCGTCCGGGGCGGTGTCGCCCGCCTCCACGCTGCGCACGTCGGCCCACGTGGGCCGGAAGTCGCGCCCGGGCTCGACGCCCGTCAGGTGGACGTCGGTCTCGTTGCCGCCCGCCACCAGCCCGCGCAGCCCCTTGAGCGCCTGGTCGGCGATCACGTCCACCCGCGCGCCCACCGGGCCGATGAACCCGGGGATCGCGCCGAACACGTCCCGCACCTCCTCGCCCTGCGCCGGCCGGAACCCGGCGCCGAGCACGTTCTGGAGCTTGATCTCGTTGAGACGGTGGTCGCCGCGAACGACGACGAGCACCGGCCCGCGATCGTCGACGAAGACCGGGAAGGCCTTGATGATCGCCCCCGCCGGCGCGCCCAGCTGGCCCGCGACCTCCTCGACGGTCGTCGCGCCGGGCGTCTGCGCCCGCTCCGGCGCGTCGAGCTCCTCCGGGAGGCCGTCGACCCGCTGCGGGGCGGCGCTGGCGACCTCGACGTTCGCGGCGTAGCCGGAGCTCGTCAGCGCGACGTCGTTCTCGCCAGCCGCACAGGGCGCCATGTACTCGTGGGCGCCGAAGCCGCCCATGGCCCCCACGTCGGACTCGACCCGGTACCACTCGAGCCCGCTGCGGTCGAAGATGCGGTCGTAGGCGGTCACGAACCGGTCGTAGGACCGGTCGAGGCCCTCGCGGTCGCGATCGAAGGAGTAGGCGTCCTTCATGATGAACTCGCGGGTCCGCAGCACACCGGCGCGCGGGCGCGGCTCGTCGCGCTCCTTCGTCTGGAAGTGGTAGACGAGCTTCGGGAGGTCGCGGTAGGAGCGCACCTCGCGCGCCATGTGGAACGTGATGTTCTCCTCGTGGGACATCGCGAGCACCAGGTCGGCGCCGCGCCGGTCCTTGAGCTTGAAGACCTCGTCGATGTCGTAGCGGTCGCTCCGCTTCCACAGGTCCGCGGGCTGGAGGACCGGCATCAGCATCTCCCAGCAGCCGATCGCCTCGAGCTCCTCGCGGATGATCTGCTCGACCTTGCGGTGCGCACGCCAGCCGGCCGGCAGCCAGGTCCACATCCCGGCGCCGACCTGGCGCGCGAGGCCCGCACGGACCACCAGGCGGTGCGAAACCGCCTCGGCGTCGGCCGGCGCCTCCTTGACCGTGGGCAGGAAGTACTGGGAGAGCCTCGTCACGGGCGGCGAGTCTAGTCGGGAAAGGCTCAGGAACTGCGCTGAACGGCCGATTAATACCGGGTGAAGGACACACCGAGGCTGGGGCGCGCCGGATGGGCGCTGTGGGTGCTCGTGGGCGTTGCCATGGCCGCATACGCAGCTCACACGGCGTTCGGCATCGGGTCCGGGTGGGTCTGGGAGGGGCTCATCTACTCGGGCCTGATCGGCTGCGCCGCGATCTCGTGCTTCGCACGGGCGGTACAGGTGCGGCGCGAGCGCCTCGCATGGTCGGTCATGGGCGTGGGTCTGGCCGCCTGGATGTGCGGCGAGCTGTGCTGGACCATCGTCCTCAACTACCGCGACACGGTCCCCGTGCCCTCCCTCGCGGACGCCTTCTACTGGATCTTCTACGTCGCGAGCTATGTCGGGCTGATGCTGTTGCTGCGGAGCCGGATGCGCTTCCGCGGCAGCCAGTGGCTCGACGGTGCGATCGCCGCCTCCGCCGTCGCCGCGCTCGCGGGTGCGATCGCATTCGAGCCGATCGTCGCGGCGACCGTCGGCGAGCCGGTCGCCGTCGCGGTGAACCTCTCCTATCCGATCGCGGACCTGCTGCTGCTGAGCCTGGTCGTGGCGAGCTTCGCGCTATCGGGCTGGCGCCCGGACCGCGGGTCGGCGCTGATCGGGCTCGGCATGGGCCTGATGGCCGTCGGCGACGGCATCTACCTGTTCCAGTCTGCGCAGGGCACCTACGCCGAGGGAACGCTTCTCGACGCCATGTGGCCTGCGGCAGCGCTGCTCGTGGGCGCTGCGGCCTGGCAGCCCGCCGTGCGGAGCGCGGTGCCGCGGATCGAGGGCTGGCGGGTCGTCCTCATCCCGTGCCTCGCGGGCCTCGCCGCCATCGGGCTGCTCGCCTACGACCACTTCGACCAGCTGCACGACGGCGCGCTCGTGCTCGCGACCGTCACGGTCCTCCTGGTGACCGCCCGGATGGCGCTGACCTTCATCGAGAACCAGCAGATGCTCCGCCACAGCGAGGCCGAGGCGAACACCGACGCGCTCACGACCCTGCACAACCGGCGCCGGCTCATGAACGATCTAGAGCGCGAGCTGACGCTCGCGTCCGCCGAGGAGCCGCGCATGCTGGTCCTCTTCGACCTCGACGGCTTCAAGCAGTACAACGACGCCTTCGGCCATCTCGCCGGCGACGGCCTGCTGGCGCGCCTGGGCGCGCGGCTCGAGGCGGTCGTGGAGAGCAAGGGCAGCGCCTACCGGCTCGGGGGCGACGAGTTCTGCGTCCTGTTCGAGCCGGGCACCGCCGGCGTCGAGCCGCTCGTGGCCGCGTGCGCGAGCGCCCTGACCGAGTCGGGCGAGGGCTTCACGATCGGCGCCTCCTACGGCGCCGTGATGGCCCCCGACGAGGTCGAGGACGCCACCGAGGCACTCCAGCTCGCGGACCGCCGCATGTACGCGCAGAAGGCCGGCGGCCGCATGTCGGCGGGCCGCCAGTCGCGCGACGTGCTCCTGAGCACCCTGACGGAGCGGGAGCCCAACCTCGGCGAGCACCTCCACGACGTGGCCAAGCTGGCGCTGGCCGTCGGGCGCGAGCTCCAGATGACCTCGGAGGACCTGGACGAGATCGGGCGGGCCGCCGAGCTTCACGACGTGGGCAAGGTGGCGATCCCGGACGCGATCCTGAACAAGCCGGGGCCGCTCGAGGAAGCCGAGTGGGCCTTCATGCGCCGTCACACGATCATCGGAGAGCGGATCCTGCTGTCCGCGCCGGCGCTGCGGCCCGTGGCGCGCCTGGTTCGCTCGAGCCATGAGCGCTGGGACGGCAGCGGGTACCCCGACGGCCTGAGAGGCGAGGAGATCCCGCTCGGAGCCAGGATCGTGGCCGTCTGCGACGCGTTCGACGCCATGACGACGGACCGCCCCTACCGCCGCCGCGTGAGCGACGACGAAGCGCTGGCGGAGATCGAGGCCAACGCGGGCACGCAGTTCGACCCCCGGGTCGTGGCGGCCTTCGCGCGCGTCCTGCGCGCCGAGAGCCCGGCGGCGGAGGTCACGACCGCGGCCTGAGGGCCGGCGCGGCGGGCCGTCTAGGCCCGCGTGAAGCGGCGGCCCGCGGTGGGCGATTGGTCCTCGTCCAGGACCACGCGGCGGGTCGTGCCGCCGTTCCCCGCCATCGGCAGGGCGGTGCCGTCGGCGCCGGCCTCCTCGGCGGCCGCGGCGGCCTCCATGGCGGCGATTCGCTCGGGGGTGAGCTCGCCGGCGTTCTCCTCCTCGATCTTCGAGAGCCATTCGGCGCCCTCGGCCGCCTTGCTCTCGTCCACGATCACGCGGCCCATCGACAGCGACTTGTCGATCTCGGCGAACAGCTCGTCCACCAGCCGGTCCTGCGGGACCTTCCGCAGCGGCTCGCCGTGGGCGAAGATCAGGCCCTCGTTCTTGGCGCCGGTGATGCCGAAGTCGGCGTGCGACGCCTCGCCGATCCCGTTCACGGCGCAGCCGAGCACGGCCACCTCGATCGGCTCGGAGTAGCGCCGGAGCCGCTCCTCGATCTCCGCCACGACCGTGTCCATGTCGAACTGGAGGCGGCCGCAGGTCGGGCAGGCGATGAGGACGGGGCCGCGCTCGCGCAGCTTCAGCGCCTTCAGCACCTCCCAGGCGACCTTGACCTCCTCCTCCGCGTGGAAGGTGGAGAGCGAGATCCGGATCGTGTCGCCGATCCCGTCGGCGAGCAGCGTCCCGAGGCCGACGGCCGACTTCAGCGAGCCGGACCACTTGGTGCCGGCCTCCGTGATGCCCAGGTGCAGGGGATACTCGATCCGCTGCGAGAGCAGGCGGTTCGCCGCAATGGTGTTCGGCACGTTCGTGGACTTGATCGAGACCTTGAAGTCCCCGAAGTCGAGCGACTCCATGAGGTCCACGTACTCGACCGCGGCGGTCACGAGCGCCTCGACCGGGTCGGAGCGCTCCAGCTCGTGCAGGTGCTTGGGCAGCGAGCCCGAGTTGACGCCCACGCGGATCGGCACCGATGCGGCGCGCGCCTTGTCCACGACCTCGCGCGTCTTCTCGTGGCCGCCGATGTTCCCGGGGTTGATCCGGATGCAGTGGGCGCCCGCGTCGATCGCCTTCAGCGCGAGCGTGTGGTTGAAGTGGATGTCGGCTATCACCGGGATCGGCGACTCGCGCACGATCCGCCTGAGCGCCTCCACGTCCTTGTCCCGCGGGACGGCGCAGCGGACGATGTCCCCGCCCTCGTCGGCGATCGCGCGGATCTGGCGCATCGTCGCGTCGTAGTCTGCGGTCTCCGTCTTCGTCATCGACTGGACGGCGACGGGGGCTCCCCCGCCGATCTTCACCCCGCCGACGTCGATCTGGCGCTTCGAGGCCACTGCCTCAAAGGGTATCTACGCGTACAGCTCCTCAATCGCGGCCGCGTACTTCTCCGCGATCGGCTTGCGCTTGAGCTTCATCGTCGGCGTGAGCTCCTCCCCGCCGGGCTCCCACTCGTCCGGCAGGACCTTGAAGCGCTTGATCTGCTCGACCCGGGCGAGCTGCTCGTTCGCGGCAGCCACCCCGCGCTCGATCTCGGCCTGGACCGCGTCCTCGCCGTGCTGCTGGACGAATGCCGGCGCCACGTCCGGGTCGAGCGTGATCAGGGCGACGTTGTAGGGCTTCATGTCCCCGATCGCGACGGCCTGGCCGATCAGCGGCGACGACGCCTTCACCTTCGCCTCGATGTTGGCCGGCGACATGTTCTTGCCTGCGGCGTTGATGATCAGCTCCTTCTTGCGGTCGACGATCTTGAGGTAGCCCTCCTCGTCGAACTCGCCCACGTCGCCGGTGTGGAGCCAGCCGTCGGCGTCGATCGCCTCGTGCGTCTTCTCCGGCTGGTTTCGGTAGCCGGTCATGACCACGGGGCCGCGCATCAGCACCTCGCCGTCGTCGGCGAGCTTGATCTCGACGCCCGGGGAGATGGGCCCGACCGTCCCGATCCGGATCCGGTCCGGCGGGTTGCAGGTCCCGTACCCGCAGGTCTCGGACATGCCCCACAGCTCGGCCAGCGGCACGCCGATGGCGTGGAAGAACTCGATCACCTCGCGCGGGGTGGGAGCGGCGCCCACGTTGACCGACTCGGCCTGGTCGAGGCCGAGCCGCTCCCGGATCTTCGAGAGCACCAGAGCGTCCGCCTTGGCGTGCTCCTCGGCCAGCTCCGGGGAGACCTCCTCGCCGGCCTGCTCGGCACGCACCCGGCGGAGGCCCACGTCGAGCGCCCACTCGGTCGCCTGCTTGCGCTCCGCGTCCTGCTCCGCCGCGACCCCCGCCTCGATGGCGGCCTTCAGCTTCTCCCAGATGCGCGGCACCGCGAAGAACCAGGACGGGCGCACCTCGGGCAGGTAGGCCACGACCTGGCGCGGGTCCTGGCAGCAGGTGGTGGTGAGGCCGAGGACCATCGGCAGGTAGTGGCTGCACGCGCGCTCCGCGATGTGCGCCATCGGCAGCCAGGAGATCACGCGGCCCTCGTCCGGGAAGGCGATCATCTCGTCGAACCCGCGTACGGCCGAGAGCTGGTTCCCGTGCGTGATCTGCACGCCCTTCGGCGGCCCGGTGGTACCCGACGTGTAGATGAGCGTCAGGAGATCGTCCGGCTGCACCGCGCGCCAGGACGCCTCGAACTCGAAGTCCCCGCTCGCGGCGGCCTCCACGTCGGCCACGGACAGGCCGCCCTCCCCGTCCACGACGACGAGGTGCTCGACCCCCTCGAGGCCGGCGACCTGGTCGAGGAACGCGGTCTCGGTGACCACGATCCTCGCCTCGGCATCGCCCACCTGGTACTGGATCTGCTCGCGGGCGTAGGTGTTGTAGATCGAGAAGGGAGTCGCGCCGAGATGAAGCGCCGCCGAGTCGAACCAGTGGAACTCGGGGCGGTTGGTGAGCATGATCCCGAGCGTCTGGCCGCGCCCGAGCCCCAGACCCGCCAGACCGCCGGCGAGCGCGCGCACCTTGTCGGCGTACTCGCCCCAGGTCATGGTCATGGCGTCGTCCTTCAGGCGCAGCGCCATCCGGTCGGGATTTGCTGCGGCCGTGAGCTGGAAGGCCTCCGCCATCGTCGAGGCATCGAGGCCGGCGGGCCGGCCGGTACGACGTTCCGCAGTGACGCTCATCCCGTCCTCCCTCTGGGGTACAGAGGGCGCGAGACTACCGCACCCTGAACCCCTCGCCGGAGAGCCTGTCTATGTCGTTCGACAGGCCCACAAGGAAGAGCAGGATCACGAGCATGAAGCCCACCACGCCGGCCCGTTCCATGACGCTGAACGGCACCGGCCGCCCGCGCACCTTCTCGACGATCGCCCAGAAGATGTGGCCGCCGTCGAGCGGCAGGAACGGGAACAGGTTCACGATCGCGAGCGAGAGCGAGATGATCGCGAGGATCCAGACGGCGTCGGCGAAGTCGCTGACGATCGTCTGCCGCGTGACCTCGTAGGAGCCGACCACCCCCGAGATCTCCTTGCGGTCCTGCGAGTCGAGCAGCCGCGCGGGCAGCTTGATCGTCTCGCGCGTGATGAACCAGAAGGCGTCCGTGGTGTCGGTGAAGCCCTCGCTGATCGACAGCGGGTCGCGCGGGCCCGGCGCGTAGGCGAAGCCGAGCCGGTTGCGTTCGGCCGCCGGGTCGTAGATCGGGGTGATCCGCACCGTGCGGCGTTCGCCGTTCCGCTCCAGCGTGAGGGTGACGGGCGTCTTCGCCTTGCAGCCCCGCTCCGGCGGCTGCTGGGCGCACCTGTGCGAGGCGATGCGATTGGACAGGTCGGCCGGCGTGCCACCGCGCCCGTCGACCGCCACGAGCCTGTCACCCGGCTTGACGACGCCGGCGGCCGGATAGCTCGTCTCGACCGACCGGACGCTGCGCGAAGTCGTCTGCGGACCGATGGCGGTGAAGAACACGAACAGCAGGACGAACGCGATCACCAGGTTCATCGCGGGGCCCGCCGCGATCACGACGATCCGCTTCCAGACGGGCTGCGAGTAGTAGGCCCGGGTGCGGACCTCGTCGGGGAGGTCCTCGTCCGGGTTCATCCCGGTGATCTTCACGTAGCCGCCGAGCGGCACCGACCCGATCGCGTACTCGGTCTCCCCCACCTTCTTGCGCGCGATCAGCGGCGGGAAGAAGAGCGAGAAGCGCTCGACGCGCATGCCGACCGCCTTGGCCGCGCCGAAGTGGCCGAGCTCGTGCAGGATCACGAGCAGCGCGAAGCCGACGAACGCGAGCAGCCAGCTCAAGCGCTCACGCCCTCGGCGAGGCGGCGCGTGATCTCGCGCGCCTCCGAGTCGGCCTCGTAGAGGTCGGAGAAGTGGCGCACCGGGCGGCTCGGCAGCTCCTCGAGCGTCCGCTCGATCAGCCGGGCGATGTCGAGGAAGCCGATCTCGCCCTCGAGAAACGCGTGCACCGCGATCTCGTTGGCCGCGTTCAGGACGCACGGGGCGGTCCCCCCGGCGCGCGCGGCCACGCGCGCCAGCGCCAGGCAGGCGAAGGTGTCGGTGTCGGGCGCCTCGAACGTGAGCGCCCCGAGCTCGACCAGGTCGAGCGGCGCGACCGGGACGTCGGCGCGCTCCGGGTGATGGAGCGCGAACGAGATCGGCACGCGCATGTCGGGATAGCCGAGGTGCGCGAGCGAGGCGCCGTCGTTCAGCTGGATCAGCGCGTGGATGATCGACTGCGGGTGCACGACCACGTCGATCTGGTCATAGGACAGCCCGAAGAGGTGATGGGCCTCGATCAGCTCGAGGCCCTTGTTCATCAGCGTGGCGCTGTCGATCGTGATCTTGCCGCCCATCTCCCAGGTCGGGTGGGCCAGGGCCTCCTCGCGCGTGACCGAGCGCAGCTCGGCCGCGGTCCTGCCGCGGAACGGGCCGCCGCTCGCGGTCAGCACGAGCCGGTCGACCGTCCCGGGCCGCTCGGAGGACAGCAGCTGGTAGAGCGCGGAGTGCTCGGAGTCGACCGGGATGATCCGGGCGCCGGTGGCCTCGCCCAGCGCGCTCACGAGCTCGCCGCCGACCACGAGGCTCTCCTTGTTGGCGAGCGCCAGGTCGATTCCCTCTCCAAGCGTGGCGATGGTCGGCCCGAGGCCGGCCGAGCCGACCAGGGCGTTGAGCACCAGATCGCACTCCCCCTCGGTGATCAGCTCCACGAGCCCCTCGGCGCCCCCGAGCACCTCGCCTCCCGTCCAGGCCTCCGAAGCGCGCGCGGCGGCGTCGCCGTCGGCCAGGGCGATCCGCTCCACGCCGTGGGCCTGTGCCTGCGCGAGCAGCGGCTCCCAGCTGCGCCCGGCGGCGAGCCCGACGAGCTCGAGCTGGTCGCTGCGCTCGATGACGTCGAGCGCCTGGGTCCCTATCGAGCCCGTGGACCCGACGATGACGATTCTGCGCACGGAACTGAGTGTAGGAAGCCGGTTACGCTGCGCGCGTGCGTTTCGGAATCTTTTATGAGCACCAGAATCCCCGCCCCTGGGAGGGCGAGCGCTCGGAGCACACGCTCCTGAAGAACGCGCTCGACCAGGTGGAGCTGGCGGACCGCGCCGGCTTCGACTACGTCTGGGAGGTCGAGCACCACTTCCTCGAGGAGTACTCGCACTCGTCGGCGCCCGAGGTGTTCCTGGCGGCGGCCGCGGCGCGCACCGAGCGCATCAGGCTCGGCCACGGGATCGTTCAGATCCCCCCCGGGGTGAACCACCCCGCCCGCGTCGCCGAGCGCGCCGCGACGCTCGACCTGATCTCCGACGGGCGGCTCGAGCTGGGGACCGGCGAGTCGAGCTCCGAGGCCGAGCTCGGCGGCTTCCTCGTGGACCGCCGGCAGAAGCGGGCGATGTGGGAGGACGCCATCGACGCGATCGCGCGCATGTTCGTCGAGGAGCCGTTCGCCGGCTGGGACGGCGAGTTCTTCCGGATGCCGCCCAGGAACGTCGTCCCGAAGCCGCTCCAGCGCCCGCACCCCCCGCTCTGGGTGGCCTGCAGCCGCCGCGAGACCATCCACCTCGCCGCCCGCAAGGGGATCGGCGCGCTCTCCTTCTCGTTCGTCGAGCCCGAGGACGCCGGGAAGTGGGTGCGCGAGTACTACGAGTTGATCGACTCCGAGGAGTGCGTCCCCGCGGGGTTCGCGGTCAACCCGAACGTGGCCGTGGTACTCCCGATGATGCTCCACGAGGACGAGGCGACCGCCATCGAGCGCGGGATCGACGGCGCGCACTTCTTCGGGTACTCGCTCGCCCACTTCTACGGGATGGGCAAGCACCAGCCGGGGCGAACTAACGTCTGGGAGGAGTTCCAGCAGAACCGCGAGGCCACCGGGTTCGCCCGCGACATCGTCCGGCCCGACCAGTCGCCGCTCGCGGTCAAGATCATGCAGGAGGGACTGGGCTCGCTGCGCGGCGCGATCGGCACGCCGGAGCAGGTGACCGGCCTGCTGCGGCGCTACGAGGCGGCGGGCGTGGACCAGGTGATCTTCGTGCTCCAGGCCGGCCCGAACCGGCACGAGCACATCTGCGAGTCGATCGAGCTGTTCGGCCGCAGCGTGGCTCCGCGGTTCGCCGAGGGCCGCGAGGAGCGCGAGCGCGCGAAGGCGGAGGCCCTTGCCGGCGCCGCCCAGCGGGCGCTGGCACGCCGCTCGCCGCCGCGCGAGACGCCGCCCGGCTATGTGATCGACGAGCAGGCCGAGCAGGCGCGCGCCGCCCGCTCCGAGCGCGCCGGCGGCCTGCGCGAGCGCGCCGCGGACCTCGGCGAGGAGGTCAAGCGGACGCTCCAGCGCCAGTCGCAGGAGGTGCTGGCGCGATTCGTGCGCGGGGCCAGCGACGAGCAGCTCGAGCGCCGCTTCGGCAACCAGATCGCCCAGCGCGCGATCTTCACGAGCATGGCGCGCCAGTTCGAGCCGCGCTTCGCCTACGGCTGGGAGGGCGACATCGCGTATGAGCTGTCCCACCACGGCAACGGCGCGCCGCCGGCGCGCTGGATCGTGCGCGTGAAGGACGGGGCGGCGCAGGCGCTGCCGGACCCCGGCGGCGAGCCGGCCGTGACCTTCAAGCTGTCGGTGCCCGACTTCGCCCGCCTGGTGGCCGAGGAGGCGGACCCGCAGGAGCTGCTCTTCTCGGGGCGCTTCCAGGTTGAGGGCGACCTGGGCCTGGCCGCGAAGGTCCCGGAGATGTTCGGCGCCCAGCCGCGCTTCTAGGCGCGTTGGTCCGCCGCGCCGCGAGCGAGGACGCACCCGCGGTCCACCTGGTGAGGCAGCGGGCGATCCGCGAGTCGGCCGCGGGGCTCTACGAGCCCGCGGGCATCGAGGCCTGGGCCGCCGGCGGCTCTGAGCAGGCCGTGCGCCGGAAGATCGCGGGCACGGCCGGCTTCGTCGCGGTGGTCGATGGAGACGTCGTGGGCTGGGCGGCTCTCGACGGCGCCGAGGTCGACCAGCTCTACGTCAGGCCCGACAACGGGGGCGCGGGCGTGGCGAGGCGGCTCTACGAGGCGCTTGAGGCCCACGCCCGCGGCCAGGGGCTGACGCGGCTCACCGCGGTGGCCTCGCTCCGCGCCAGGCCGGTCTTCCTCAGTTTCGGCTTCACCGAGGTCGGGCGTGCGCGCCGCTCGTTCAACGGCCACACCTACGAGGTGTCGGACATGTCTAGGTGTATCCGAGCGCCTGCGCCGCGTAGTAGCCGGCCACCATCGTGAACAGCACGGCGTCGAGGCGGTCGAGCACGCCTCCGTGCGCCCCGAAGAACGTGCCGGTGTCCTTGACCGCGAGGTCGCGCTTCACGAGCGACTCGAACAGGTCCCCGACCGGCGCGGCGACCGCCACCGCGAGCCCGATGATCACCGCGTCCCAGCCGCTCAGCCAGTCCTGGTAGAGCCCGGCGAACCAGAACGCCAGCGTGGCGCCCAGCACCCCGGCCACCAGGCCCTCCACGGTCTTGTTCGGCGAGATCCGCGGCGCCAGCGGCCGGCGCCCGTAGAGGCGCCCGCCGAAGTAGGCGGCGGTGTCGCCGATGAACGTCCCGATCAGCACGTCCACCACCAGCCCGTCGCCGTGCGGGGTCTCGCGGAGGAAGACGGCGTGGACCATCGGCAGCCCCACCCAGAGGACCCCGAAGAAGGTGGCCGCCAGCGCCCAGGAGACGTGCTCGCGGCGCGGCCGGAAGAACGACAGCCAGAAGACCAGCGGGAAGCCCGCCACCATCGCCAGCAGGACGTGCTCGGGCTCGCCGTAGAGCGCGGCGGCGATCATCCCGCCGAGCACGAGGAACCCGCCCAGGTTGACCGGCCGGACGCGCCCCATCAGCGTGTAGAGCTCGCCGAGGGCCACCACGCCGAGGGCGAAGATGCCGACCGCGAAGACGAGGCCGCCCTCCCCCACGATCAGGATCGCGAACAGCGCGGCCGGGATCGCGATCAGGACGCGTGACAGCAGATCCGACCGGCGCGCGGGGCGCTCGCGGCGGGCGGCCATCGCTCAGCGCGCCCCGAAGCGGCGCTGACGGCGCTCGAACTCCGCCAGCGAGTCCTCGAACACCGCGCGGCTGAAGTCGGGCCAGAGCTCCTCCCTGAAGACGAGCTCGGAGTAGGCGCACTGCCAGAGGAGATAGTTGGAGATGCGCTGCTCGCCGCTCGTGCGGATCAGGAGGT
>JAFGJG010000154.1 GCA_016929195.1 Thermoleophilaceae bacterium | reverse complement strand
TACAAGGTCAACCTGATCCCCTACAACCCGACGGAGGCGGGCTTCAAGGGGTCAACGCGGGAGGCAATCGCCGCGTTCAAAGGCGTCCTGGAGGCGCGCGGGGTGCGCGCGACGGTCCGGCTGACGCGCGGGCGAGACATCGCGGCTGCTTGTGGCCAGCTGGCCGCGCGATAAGATCCGCTAATGCTCGACGTCCGTCGCATGAAGGTGCTCCGCGAGGTCGCCGAGCGAGGCTCGTTCTCCGCCGCCGCGGAGGCGCTCAACTTCACGCAGTCGGCGATCAGCCAGCACGTGGCCGCGCTCGAGCGCGAGACCGGCGCTCGGCTGGTGGAGCGCGGGGCGCGCGGCGTCCGCCTGACGGACGCCGGCAGCGCCCTCGTGGCCCACACGGAGGCGATCCTGACCCGGCTCGACGCCGCCGAGGAGGAGCTGGCGGCGATCGCCGGCCTGCGCGGCGGGCGCCTGCGGCTGGCGAGCTTCCAGAGCGCGGGTGCGACGCTCGTGCCCCAGGCCGTGGCCGTGTTCCACAGCCGCCACCCGCACGTCGAGCTCGGCATGGTCGAGGCCGAGCCCGAGCAGGCCTGCGACCTGCTGCGGTCGGGCGAGATCGACCTCGCCCTCGTGTACGGCCACGACTCCATGCCTCCGAGCTTCGCCGCGGACTGCGAGGTCACACCGCTCGTGGAGGACAGCTACGACGCGATCCTCGCCGCCGGCCACCCGCTCGCGAAGCGGCGCAAGCTGTCGCTGGCCGACCTGGCCGAGGAGCCGTGGATCTCCTCCTCGATCGCGAACGGATGCCGCCACATCACCGACGAGGTCTGCCGCCAGGCCGGCTTCGAGCCGCGGGTGGCGTTCGAGGCCGACGAGACGATGGCTTCGCAGGCGCTCGTCGCCGCGGGCGTCGGCGTGACGCTCCTCCCCCGGCTCGCGCTCACCTCGCTCCACCCGGGCGTCGTCGCCCGGGCGCTCACCGACCGCCCGCGCCGCCAGATCCACGCGGCGCGCCTGGACAGCGCCTACCGCTCGCCCGCGTGCGAGGCGATGCTGCAGATCCTCCGTGACGTGGCCGGCGAGTTCAGCGAGGCGTCGCTCGAGCTCGCCGCGTCCTAGCGCTCGCCGACCGGCGCCGGGAAGCCCAGGTGATAGCCCTGGGCGAAGTCGGCGCCAAGCTCGCCGAGCAGCTCGAGCGTCTCCTGGCACTCCACGCCCTCGGCGACCGTCTGGATGCCGAACTTGCGCGCCACGTCGATGATCGCGCTGACCACCTGCACGTCGGGAGAGCCCACCCGCAGGTTGCGCACGAACTCCATGTCGATCTTGATGTAGTCGACGGGCAGGTGCTTCAGGTACGTGAAGCTGCCGTAGCCGGTGCCGAAGTCGTCGAGCGCGAAGCCGCAGCCGAGCTCCGAGAGCCGCTTGGCGAGCCGGGTCGCCTGGCCGATGTCGCGCGCCGCCGCGGTCTCGGTGATCTCGAAGACCACGTTGCTCGGATCGGCGCCGGCCTCGCGCAGCTGGGTCTCCACGTACTCGACGAGCGAGGCGTCCCCGATGCTCTGGCCCGACAGGTTGACCTCCACGCGCCGCTCCGCGGCCAGGCTGGCCGCCTGGCAGATCACCCAGCGGTCGATGATCGGCACGAGGTGGAAGCGCTCGGCCGGCGGCAGGAACACGCCCGGCATGACGAGCCCGCCGTCCTCGCCGATCATCCGCACCAGCAGCTCCTCCTGCACGGCCTCGCCGGTCCTCACGTCCACGATCGGCTGCCCGTGCAGCACGAGCCGGTCCTCGTCGATCGCGCGCCTGATGCGCACCGACCATTCGAGCTTCGCGCGCAGCGTGTCCTCGCGCTCGCGGCGCTCGGTGATGTCGGTGCCGATCCCGCAGACGCCGTAGACCGTGCCGTCCGGCTCGCGCAGGGCGAACCGGTGGAGCAGGTACGCGCGCTCGCGCCCGGCCACGCTGAGCAGCTCCTCGGACTCGGTCGCGTGGCCCGTGTCGAGCACCCTCTGGTCCGCCATCCGCCGGCCCGCGGCCTGCTCGCCGATCAGCAGCTCGTCGTCGGCGCGCCCGACGGCGCCTCCGGCCGGGAGCCCGAGCATCACCTCGAGCTCACGGTTGGCGATCGCGTAGCGGTGCTCCGAGTCCTTCGCGTAGATCACGAGCGGCGAGTTGTCGATGATCGACTGGAGCTGGAGGTGCTTGGCCGCCACCGCGCCCTCGATGCGGCGCTGCTCGGTCACGTCGCGCGCCGTGCCGGTCGCGCCGATCACGTTGCCCTCGCCGTCGCGCAAGACGGCGCTGTTGGTGCTGAGCACCACCGTTCTGCCGCTCTTGTGGAGGACGTGCGACTCGTAGACGGGCAGCAGCTCGCCCTCGGGGAGCCCCGAGGCGGCCTCGAGGTCGCGCTGGGCGTGCTCCGGCTCCTGGAAGTCCGTGAACGGGCGCCCGACCATCTCCTCCGGCTCGTAGCCGAAGATCGTGCGCACCGCGTCGTTGACGAAGGTGAAGCGGTTCTCGACGTCGATCGCCCAGATCAGGTCCTGAGAGGTCTCGACGAGCGAGCGGTACTTCTCCTCGCTGGCGAGCGCGGCGTCCTCCGCCCGCTTCAGGTCGGTCACGTCGAGCAACAGGCCCTGCATCAGGAGCTCGCCGCCCTCTCCCTGGATCACGGTCGCGGCGTCGCGCACCCAGAGCACGCTCCCGTCCCGCGCGACGACGCGGTACTCAGACTTCAGCTGGTCTCCCGGGCCCTCGAGCAGGTCCTCGTCGTCCAGGACCCGGTCGCGGTCGTCCGGGTGGATGCTCTTGATCCAGGCACGCTCGTCGGCCGTCCACTCCTCCGGTGTCCACCCGAGCATGCGCTCGACCTGACCGCTCACGAACGACCAGCGGCCCGCCTCGCCGAAGGCCGCGGTGTAGACGATCGCCGGCACCTGCTCGATCAGCGCGCCGAAGCGCTGGTCGCCGGTGGCGAGACGGCCCTCCGCGCGCCGCTGCGCCGTGATGTCGCGCGCCGCTGCGTGGAAGCAGCCGTCCGCGTAGGCGGCCGTCCAATGGAGCAGGCAGCGCTCGGCGCCGCGCCTGACCGTGCGGGTCTCGAAGTTCAACTCCGTGCCCGGAGTCGTGCGCGCGCGGTGGAGTGCCTGGTCGGCCGTCGCCAGGTCCGCGGCGTCGAAGAGCTCGAGCCAGTTGCGGCCGGCCAGCTCCTCGCCGCTCCAGCCGAGCGCGCGCTGCAGCGCAGGGCTCGTGGAGGTGATGCGCATCCCGGAGTCCGCCACGAGGAGCAGGACTGGGCTGAGCTCGGCCAGCCGCTCGGCCTGGCGGCCGTCGGGAGAAGGGCCTGGCCCGCCAACGCCGGGAAGCCCGCCGGGGATCGATTTGAGAGACGCCATGTCGCGCAGGGGCTCCTGGCTGGTGTATCGGCACCCGCGCGGCGCTCGTTAACGCCCGATCTACCCCATTCGGGGGGTGGCCGCGCCCTAGACCTGGGCGCGCTGCTCGCCGGCCTTCAGGAGCCGCTCGCGAAGCTCGCCCTGCTCCTCGGGCGTGGGGTCGAATTTCGCGGGGTCCGGCAGAACGTCGAGGCCGGCCAGCCCGAAGAGCTTCTCGAACAGCTCGGTGGTGCGGTAGAGGGTCGCTCCGAAGCGCGAGCGGCCCGACTCCTCGACCAGGCCGCGCTCGACGAGCGTGCCCACGGCGGACTCGGATGCCACCCCGCGGATGCGGGCGAGCTCGGGCCGCGAGACCGGCTGGAGGTAGGCCACGATCGCCAGGCACTCGGCCTGGGCCTGCGTGAGCGGCGGGGTGCGCGGCCGGGCCAGGAGCCTGCGGGCGGCGCGCTCGGCCACCGGATCCGTGGCGAGCGTGAACCCGCCGGCCACCTCGCGAAGCACGACTCCGCGGTAGCCCTCCGCGTAGTGCTCGCGCAGGCGCGCCAGCGCCTCCACCACCTCGCCCTCCGAGACCTCGGCGGCGTCGGCCAGCCGCTCGACGGACACGGGCTCGGGCGAGAGGAACAGCAGCGCCTCGACGATCCGGGCGAGCTCGTTCATCGCGGAAGCACCCGGTTCGGCAGGGTGCGCACCGATTGCGTCACTCGGCGGCCCTCACGGTGATGGGGCCGAACGGCTCGCTCTGCTCCCAGCGCGCCTCGCCGGCCTTGTAGAGCTCGAGCAGGGCGAAGAGCGTGACGGCCTCGGTCAGGCGGTCGGAGCCGCGCACCGCGTCGTCGAACGAGAAGCTCCGGCGCGAGCCCAGCAGGTCGCGCAGATGGCGCAGGCGCTCCTCGACCGAGACCGCCGGCCGGCGCACGTGGCGGAGGTCGAGCGGCGGCGGGATGCGGAGCAGGTCGCCGATCGCGCTCGCCAGCTGATCGGGGTCGTAGGCAGGCTCGGCCGCCTCCAGCGCCACCCGGCGCAGCTCCGGCGGCAGCGGCGCCGAGCGGTAGCGGTGGCCGTGCTCGGCCTCGAGGCGCTCGCGCAGGTGCGCGGCGGCGCCACGGTAGCGGTGGTACTCGACCATGCGGGCGAGCAGCTCGTCGGCCGCCTCGGCCGGGACGAGGTCGAGCTCCTCCCCCTCCTCCTGCGGCAGCATCAGCCGCGACTTCAGCTCGAGCAGGGACGCGATCAGCACCAGGAACTCGGTCGCGGCCTCGAGGTCGAGCTCCCCGGCGCGCTCGAGGTGCTCCACGTAGGCGAGAACGACGTCGGCGAGGTCGACCTCCAGGAGGTCCACCTCCTCGTTCAGGACCAGCGTGAGCAGCAGGTCGAACGGGCCCTGGAAGACCTCGAGATCGAGGTCTAGCGTGGCAAGCGACACGCGCGCAGCTTAGACCCGGGGTCCGACGCCCATGACCTCGCGGACGTCGGCCATCACCCCTGTCGCGATCGCGCGTGCGCGGTCGGCGCCTGCGGCGAGCGTGGACTCGAGCGCGGCCTCGTCGGCGCGCAGCTCGAGATAGCGCTCCCGGACCGGTGCGAGGAGCGCGACCACCGCCTCGCCGACGGCCTGCTTGAAGGCGCCGTAGCCCTGGCCCCCGAACTCGCGCTCGACATCCTCCGGCGCGGCGCCGCGAGCGACGGCGAGGATCTCGATCAGGTTCGAGACGCCGGCCTTGTCGGGCCCGCGCACGACCTCGCTGCCGGAGTCGGTCTGGGCCCGCTTCAGCTTGCGGCGGATCGCGTCGGCCTCGTCGTCGATGTAGACGAGCCCGGCGTCCGTCCCATAGGTCGTGCTCATCTTCGCGGTCGGGTCCTGAAGGTCCATGATGCGCGCTCCGACCGGCGGGACCCGGACCTCCGGCTCCACCAGGACGTCGGCATAGGTCGAGTTGAACCGGCGTGCGATCTCGCGGGCGAGCTCGACGTGCTGGCGCTGGTCCTCGCCCACGGGGACCTCGTCGGTGCGGTAGAGCAGGATGTCGGCCGCCTGGAGCACCGGGTAGAGGAACAGGCTCGTGCGCACCAGCTGCTGCTCGCGCGCCGACTTGTCCTTGAACTGGTGCATCCGCTGGAGGTCGCCGTAGGGCGTGACCGAGGAGAGCATCCAGCAGAGCTCCGCGTGCTCCTTCACGTCGGACTGGCGGAAGAGGATGCAGCGCTCCGGATCGAGCCCGGCGGCCAGGAGCATGGCCGTGGTGTCGAGCACGAAGCCGGGCAGCGCGGCGGGGTCGTAGGCCACGCCCGTGGCGTGCAGGTCCACGATGCAGTAGATCGCCGGATCGGCGCGGTCCTGGCCCTCCACGTACTGCGTGATCGCGCCGAGGTAGTTGCCCAGGTGCTTGCGCCCGGTGGGCTGGATGCCGCTGAAGATGACCACGGGGCGGTGAGTGTACGTTCCCCCTCGATGCGCGCCCGCCCCGTGCTTCTCCTGGTCGCAGCGGTGCTCGCGGCACCCGGCGCGGCCGGGGCGGCGGTGGTCCGCTCCGGACCGCTCCAGGCGCGCGTGTCAGAGCGGCCGTGGGGGCTCGAGCTGCGCGCCGGCGGCGTGCGGCTCGCCGAGCACCCGAACGCCGGGACGGGCCGCACGGGGCGACTCGGGTTCGTGAGCGGCGGCCGCTGGAGCCGCGCCACGCGCGTGATCCGCGCTCATCGCGGGCCGCGCGGCTGGGCGGCCCTGCTGGCGACGACCGGCCGCGGGCGCATCCGCGTCTCCGTGACCCGCAGCCAGAGCGGAGCCATCAACCTCGGCGCAAGCGTCGCCGGCCTGCCGCGCGACGCGGTCCAGCTCTTCGGCATCGGGTTCCGCGCACGCCCGGGCGAGCGCTACCTCGGCTTCGGCGAGCGCTCCAACGCCGTGAATCAGCGCGGCCGCACGGTCGAGAACTATGTCGGCGAAGGCCCGTACCTCGACGGAGACTACGCCGCCGTGGCGCCTTCGATCCCCCCGTGGGGAATCCGGCGCCGGGCCGACGCCACCTACTTCCCGATGCCGTGGCTCCTCTCGACGCGCGGCTACGGCGTGCTCAGCGGAAACCATGCCGTGAGCCGTTTCCGGCTCGGTGGCGACCGCCGCGGCGCGTGGAGCTTCGAGGTGGCCTCACCGACGCTGAGTCTCTCCTTCCTCGCCGGCCCGCGCCCCGCCGACGTCGTCCGCCGCCTCGTGCGGCGCACGGGCGTGCAGCCGGCTCCGGCCGCGGCGTGGATGCTCGGCCCCTGGTTCCAGACGGGCCACGCGAACGAGGAGCCGGACGAGCTCGGCCACCTGCGCCTCCTGCGCGACGGCGACGCGCCCGTGTCGGCCGTCGAGACCCACATGCGCTACATGCCGTGCGGTCTCGACAGGGGGCACGAGGCGTCGGAGCGGGCGCGCACCGCGGCCTTTCATGCGGCGGGGCTCGCGGCGCTCACCTACATGCGCGAGGCGGTCTGCCAGAGCTACGAGCCGCCCTGGTCCCAGGGGGTCGCGGCCAACGTGTTCGTCAGGCGGCCGGACGGCGGCCCCTACACCTTCGACGCCTTCGTCGGCAGCGGCGTGACCCCGGTCGGGATGATCGACTTCGCCCGTCCCGAGGGCAGCCGGCTCCACGACTCGCTCCTCGCCCGCGCGGTGGCGAACGGCTTCGACGGCTGGATGGAGGACTATGGCGAGTACGTGCCGCCGGATGCCGAGGCGGACCACAACCGCTACCCGGTCCTCTACCACCGCTCCGGCATGCGCTTCGCGCGCCGCCAGCCGCGGCCGATCGTGCGCTTCGTGCGCTCCGGGTGGACCGGCGTGCACCCCTACGCGCAGATCGTCTGGGGCGGCGACCCCTCGACCGTATGGGGGTTCGACGGGCTGCGCTCGTCGGTCACGGAGGCGCTCACGATGGGGCTCTCGGGGATCGGGATCTGGGGCTCGGACATCGGCGGGTTCTTCACGATCACGGGGCCCGGCCTCTCCCGCGAGCTGCTCCACCGCTGGATCCAGTTCGGCGCCGTCTCGACCGTGATGCGCACGAAGGCGCAGGGCATCGCGGCGCCCAAGGCGTCACGGCCGCAGATCTGGGAGCCGCAGACGCTCCCGCTCTGGCGCCGCTACGCCAAGCTCCACACGCAGCTCTACCCGTACGTCGCCGGGGCGGTGGCCGAGTACCGGCGCACGGGCATGCCGGTGATGCGCCACCTCTCGCTCGCCTACCCGCGCGACCGGCGCGCCGTCTCGACGGATGCGGAGTTCCTGTTCGGCCCGGACCTGCTCGCCGCGCCGGTCCTGGAGCCCGGTGCGCGCAGGCGGCGCGTCTACCTGCCGCGCGGCACATGGGTCGACCTCTGGCGCTCGGCGAGCTACGACGCCCCCACCGGCGGCCTGCGCCTGCGCCGCGCTCGCCCGCTCCGGGGCGGGCGGACCGTGAGGCTGCCGGCCCCGCTCGCCGAGCTGCCGCTCCTGGCCCGCGCCGGCGCGATCCTGCCGATGCTGCCGCCCGACGTCGACACGCTCGCGGACTACGGCGAGGGCGGAGGCGCCGTGCGGCTCGCCGACCGCCGCGACCGCCTGGACCTGCTCGCATTCCCGCACGGCCGGAGCGCGGGCCGCCTCGGCCCGCGCGGCCGCTGGCACTCGGTGCTCACGCCGGCCGCCTGGACGCTCCGCCTCCGGCCGCCGGGCCCGCGCAGGTTCCGCCTCCAGGCCGCGCTGCCGGGCGGCGCGCCTCGTTCCGTGCGTCTCGGCAGCCGGGCGCTGCCGCGCTCGGCCTGGAGCTACCGCGGCGGGGTGCTGCGCACCTCGTTCCGTGCCCGCTCGGCGAAGCTGGTCGTGACACGCTGAGTGTCCTGGCGTGACCATCCTGTGCGCCGAGGCGAGCAACCGTCCTGACTTCTGGTTGCAGGGCAACCACAGGGCAGGACACTTGTCGAGGGTCGTGCGCTAGAGCGCGCCCGTGGCGCTCGCCGGGCGGTCCTTGGCCCGGTCCGGGTCGCCCGGGTTGGCGCCCATTCCCTGCCGCACGACGGGACGCTTGGCCGCGCCGGCCTCGTCGAGGCGCCGGACAGGCGTCGTGTAGGGCGCGTTGCGGGCGATCTCCGGGTCCTCGGCGCCTTCGCGCAGGATGTCGGCGAGGACCTCGGCGAAGGCGTCGAGGGCGGCCACGTCGTACGAAGGCGTGTCGAGGTTCACCCAGGCCTCCAGGTCAGCGAGGACGGCGTCCAGCTCGCTTGCGGCCAAACCGCCGACGCGGCGGG
>JAFGJG010000153.1 GCA_016929195.1 Thermoleophilaceae bacterium | reverse complement strand
TTCAACCCGGCGGTGACGGTCGCGATGACCAGCCTGCGGCAGATCAAGCCCGCCGACGCGGTGATCTACGTCGTGGCCCAGCTCGCCGGTGCGGTGGCGGCCGCCCTGGTCGTGAAGCTGCTGCTCAACAACTTCCCGAACGCCGAGCTCGTCAACTACGGCGCCCCCGGCATCAGCGACCGGCTGGACGGCAAGGTCCTTCTGGGCGGCCTGGGCGAGCTGATCGGCACGTTCATCCTCGTGATCACGATCATGGGCGTCGCCGTCGACCCGCGCTCGGATCGAGCGCTCGGGCCGCTCGTCATCGGCGTCGCGCTCGGCGGTGCCGTGATGGCCATCGGGCCGCTCACGGGCGGGGCCTTCAACCCGGCGCGCGCCTTCGGCCCCGCGCTCGTATCGGGCGAGTGGGGCGGCGCCGGCGACTTCATCGTCGCCTACGTGCTCGCGCCCTGCATCGGCGCGGTCATGGCCGCCTGGTGCTACTTCCGGCTCTTCATGACGCCCGGGGCCAAGGGGTCCGAGGGCCTCGAGCCGGTCGGCTGAGGAAGGTCCCGGCACCGGCCCGTAGACTCGGGCCGATGCGCCGGGTCACGTTCTCGCGCAACTTCACGCTCTCGCTGTCGCGGACGTGCCGGTGCTACTGCAAGTACTGCGCGTTCGCAACGCACCGGGCGCACCTCCACGCGCCCGCCGAGGTCGAGCGGCTGCTCGACGAGGCCTCGCGCCGCGGGGTCAAGGAGCTGCTCGTGCTCACCGGCGAGAAGCCCGAGGTCAACCGCGAGGTGGCGGCGCGGCTGGCCGAGTACGGCCACGACGACTTCGTCTCGTACGTGAGCTGGGCCTGCGAGCGCGCGCTCGAGCGCGGGATGCTCCCGCACACCAACGTCGGGGTCTGCACGCGCGAGGAGCTCGAGCGGCTGCGCCAGGTGACGGCCTCTCAGGGGCTGATGCTCGAGTCGGTCAACCCGGGCCTCGTGGTCCACCAGGGCTCCCCGACGAAGCACCCGGACCTGAGGCTCGAGACGATCCGGCTCGCCGGTGAGCTCAGGATCCCCTTCACGAGCGGGATCCTGGTCGGGATCGGCGAGAGCGAGGATGAGCGGATCGACGCGCTGCGGGCGCTCGCCGACGTGCACGCGGCGCACGGCCACCTCCAGGAGGTGATCCTCCAGAACTTCGTCGCCCACCCGCGCTACTACGGCGCTGAGCCGGCCGAGATCGCCGACGAGGCGCAGCGCACCGACACCCATGGCGAGCCGCTCCCGCCGCCGCCCTGGGCCACGCCGGTCACGCTCGACCACATGCGCACGCTCGTGCGCGAGGCGCGCCGCCTGATGCCGGACGTGGGCGTCCAGATCCCGCCCAACCTGTCCGACTGGTGGCTGCCGCTCGTCGACGAGGGCGCCACCGACCTCGGCGGCCTGTCAGCGAACGGCGACCACATCTCGCCGGAGCACCCGTTCCCGTCGGTCCACCGGATGCGCAAGGAGCTCGCCCCGCGCGGCTACGCGCTGACCGAGCGGCTCTGCGTCTACCCGCAGTACATGGACGCGGACTGGATCGAGCAGGGCGTGCTCGACGTCATCAAGCTGCGCTACTGGAGCTTCATCCCGCGCCGCGGCTCGGGTCGCCGCGAGGAGCGGCCGATCAGGCGCGACCTCGTGCCCGCAGCGATCGCCAAGGGCCGCGACGGCGCTCGGCTGGACGAGGAGGAGCTCACCGCGCTGTTCGCCGAGACGCGCCCCGAGGCGATCGAGGACATGCGCCAGGCGGCCGACGAGCTGCGTCGCGAGCTCGCGGGGGAGACGGTCACCTTCGTGGTCAACCGCAACATCAACGTGTCGAACGTCTGCACCGTCGGCTGCGCGTTCTGCGGCTTCGGCCAGGGGCGGCGCTCGCCCGACGCCTACGAGCACGATCGCGCGGAGCTCGAGCGGCGTGTGCGCGAGGCGGTCGAGTACGGCGCGTCGGAGATCTGCATGCAGTCGGGCATCCATCCCGACTGGGGACTCGAGGACTACGAGCACTGGCTCCGGGTCGTGAAGGCGGCGGCTCCCGAGATCCACCTCCACGCCTACTCGCCGATGGAGGTCTCGCACATGTGCGACGTCTCCGGGCTCGGCCCGCGCGAGGTCTTCGAGCGGCTGCGTGCCGCCGGGCTCGGGTCCACGCCGGGCACCGCCGCCGAGGTGCTCCACGACGGCGTGCGCGAGCGGATCTCGCCGAACAAGCTGCCGGTGCGCCGCTGGGTAGAGGTGATCGAGGCTTCGCACGCGGTGGGCCTGCGCTCGACCGTCACGGTCATGTTCGGTCACGTCGAGGAGCCCTGGGAGCTGGCCGAGCACATGCGCGTGGTGCGCGACCTCCAGGAGCGGACCGGCGGCTTCACCGAGTTCGTCCCGCTCTCGTTCATCCCGTTCCACACGCTGCTCGGGCGCACGCACGGGATCGAGGAGATCTCGACCGAGGAGAACCTGAAGCACACCGCCGTGTTCCGGCTGGCGCTCGGGCAGACGATCCCGAGCCTCCAGGCGAGCTGGGTGAAGATGGGGCTCGAGGCGGCGACCGAGGCGCTCCGCTGGGGCGTGAACGACCTCGGCGGGACGCTCATGGAGGAGAACATCAGCCGCCTGGCGGGCTCCTACCACGGCGTGAAGCTCGACCCGGATGACCTGGTCGGCGCCGCCCACGCGGCCGGGCGCCCGGCCGCCGAGCGCGACACGCTGTACGAGATCCGGCGCCGCTTCGAGCTGCCGCTGGCGGCATGAGCGACTTCACCGTCAGGCGAATCGACGCGATGGAGGGCTACTACCTCGGCGCCATGAAGCGAGCGCGCGCCGAGCTGGGCGTGACCTCGTTCGGGATTCAGGTGCTGGACCTGCCGCCGAACCTCGAGGCCTACCCCGAGCACGACCACGCGGAGAGCGGCCAGGAGGAGGTCTTCGTGACCCTGCGCGGCTCCGGCGAGATCGAGCTCGACGGCGAGCGCGTTCCGCTCGACCCCGAGACGATGATCCGCGTGGGCCCCGGCGTGCGCCGGAAGCTCTGGCCCGGCGCGGAGGGCATGCGCGTGCTCGCGCTCGGCGGCGTGCCCGGCGCGGCGTACGAGCTGGTGCCGGTCACGGAGCTCGGCGCTCCGGACCCGATGGCGCGAAGGCCCTAGGCGCCGACCCAGCGAACGCGAGCGCCGGCAAGGCTGGCCGTCGAGCGGCCGCGCTGCGGCCGGGCGGCCGCCGGCTCCTCGGCGGCCGGCAGCTCGTCCAGGCGGCGCACCACCTCGGCGCGCGCCACATCCAGCTCGCGGAGACGCGTGAGCAGGCCGTCGCGGACGTCCTCGAGCTGCTCGGCCGACAGGAGCGCACCGCCCGTCGCCAGGGCTCGCGGGGCGCCCTCGGCCTCGGAGGGGGGAGGCGGCCGGCGCGCGAGCTCGGCCTCGAGCCGCGCGATCTGGCGGCGCAGCGCGCGCCGCGCGGCGAGGTCGCCGTCGGCGGCTTCCGCGGCGGCGCGCACGAAGGTGCCCCGGCCCTGCTCGCTCGACACGAGCCCGTCTCCCTCCAGCCGTCCGTAGACCGAGCGGACGGTGTTCACGTTCACGCCCGCCGAGACGGCCGCGTCGCGGACGCTCGGCAGCCGGTCGCCCGGCCCTAGCTCGCCGGTCTCGATCAGGCGGCGGAGCTTCCAGGCCAGCTGGGTGCCGAGCGGGACCTCGGCATCACGATCCACGCGCAGGTCCACGCCCTCGATCTTACAGCACAGTGTTGCTGTACTGGCACTTACTGTGCTATACCGCTAGCACAGCATGGTTCGAGCCACCGCTGATCGCGTCTTTTTGCCGACGAAGTCCCTGTTGGAGCAGGTTGGGGACATGATGATTTTGACTGGCAAGACGTTGGTTTCGGCT
>JAFGJG010000152.1 GCA_016929195.1 Thermoleophilaceae bacterium | reverse complement strand
CGCAGCACCATCACCGTGCGCTCGACCTCGCCGATGTCCCGCTCAGAGCGGCCCTCCCTGCGCACGTAGGTCGCGAGCGCGCGGCCGCGGCGGCGGACGTCGCGCGGGTTCGCGCCGGACGACGCCAGCCCGAGGGCGGCCCAGCCGCTGAACAGCGCTCCGGAGCTCTGGCCGGGTGCGCTGCCGAAGCCGCCGTCGCGGTTCTGGGCGCCGCGCAGCCAGCGCTCGGCCTTCGAAGCCGGCGAGGCGGCGGCCTGCATCGGCGCGGCAGCCAGCAGGACCAGCAGGAGCGTCGCGGCCGCCGCCCCCGCGGGCGCTGGCCAGCGCACCTGGAAGCGGCGGCGGTAGCGCGCCAGCGCACGCACGAACGCGGGCCCGAGCAGCAGCGAGAAGCCCACGTTCCCGATCGCATGAGCGAGGTTGTAGGGCAGCGAGGTCGCGGCGATAGCGAGGTATGAGTCGAGGTTCTGCTCCGCCGCGAGGGTCCATTGGTAGAGGTCCATCCACGCTCCGAACGCGAGGCCCGCGACGCCGCAGACCGCCGCCAGCAGGAGCCGGCCGGGCTCACGGCCACGCGTCACGCGCGCGAACATGGCGCCGCCGACGCCCACCGCACCCCAGCCGGCCATCTGCCACACCGTCCACGGTCCCTGCGACAGGAACACGTTCGAAACGAGCGCGGCGATGGCCCCCACGGCGAAGCCGGGCGCGGCGCCCAGGGCGTACCCCGAGAACAGCACGATGTCCGTCGTGGGCTTGACGTTCGGCACCGCCGCGAACGCGAGCCGGCCCACGACCGCCAGCGCCGCGAGCGCGGCCACGAGCGCGAGGATGCGCGACGACGGGTGCTCGCGCTCGTACCAGGCGAGGCCCGCGGCCACCGCCACGGCGAGCAGCGCGAACGCCCACAGGCCCCAGGTCACGCCAGCGCCCCCTCGAGCCGGTCGCGGAGCAGCCCGGCGCCCTGCTCGGGCGTGAGGGCGGCCCCGTCCGTGATGCGCGCGACGTCGGTGGAGAAGTGCCAGCCGCGGCCGAGCACCTCGGCGGGGCCCCCATCGGCGATCACGACGCCCTGGCCGAGCAGCACCACGCGGTCGGCGAACGTGGCCGCGAACTCCGTGTCGTGCGTGGCCACGAGCACGGCCGCCCCCGCGGCCGCGAGCTCGGTGCAGCGGCGCGCGAGGTCGTCCTTGTGGGCGCGGTCCATGCCGCGCGTGGGCTCGTCGAGCAGCACCGCGGCGGTCGCGCCGCCGGACAGCACCACCTCGAGGGCCAGGCGCTGGCGCTCGCCGCCGGACAGGTCGCGCGGGTTCGCGCCGCCACGGCCGCCGAGACCCGCGCGCAGGAGGCCCTCGGGGCCCGCCTCCTCCGCGGCGTGCTCGTGGAGCAGGTAGTCGCCCGGGTTCTGGAGCAGGAGCGCGACCTCGCCCGTCCGCTCGATGCGGCCGCGGGTGGGCTCGATCAGCCCCTTGACCAGCCTGAGCAGCGTGCTCTTACCGGCGCCGTTGCGGCCCATCAGCACCGCCCGCTCGCCCGGCTGCAGGTCGAGCGAGAGCCCGCGGAGGACGGTCGGCCCGTCCTCGATCTCGAGCCATGCGTCGCGGACGCGCACGGCCGGCGGCGCGGCTCGGCGGGCGGAGGCCACCGCCGCCGGCCGCGCTGCGGGCGGCGCGATCGCCGCGCTCCGCAGGCCGGCGCGCGCCTCGCGCACCGACGCGGGCGGCGGGCTCAGCCCCGCCAGCGAGAAGAGCCGGGCGGCCGGAGTCGCCAGGCCGGGCGCCGAGTGCGTGGCCCAGGCGAGGAACTCGCGCGGGGGCGCGTCGCACGCCAGGCCGGCGCCGGCGAGCGCGAGCACGCGGTCGGCGGCCGGCAGGCAGCGCTCGAGCCGGTGCTCCGCCATCACGACGGCGGTACCCCAGTCCTCGTTCAGGCGGCGCAGCAGCCAGACGAGCTCGTCGCCCGCCACCGGGTCGAGCTGCGACGTCGGCTCGTCGAGCAGCAGCAGCTGCGGGCGTCTCACCATCGCCGCCGCGATCGCCACGCGCTGGAGCTCGCCGCCCGAGAGGGTGTCCGTCCGGCGGTCGAGCAGGTGCCCGATGCCGAGCGCCAGCGCGGTCTCCTCGACGGCGCGCGCGATCGAGGCGGACGTCTCGCCGCCGTGCTCCAGCGGCAGCTCGAGCTCGGCGCGGACGCCGCCCATGACGACCTGCGCCTCCGGGTCCTGAAGCACGGTCCCGCAGACGGCCGCCAGCTCGCCCGGGCCGTGGTCGCGCACCGACAGCCCGGCCACCGAGAGCTCGCCCTCGGCCGTCCCGCCGTGGAAGTGGGGCACGAGGCCGCACAGGGCGCGCAGGAGCGTGGACTTGCCCGAGCCGGAGACGCCGGCCAGAACGGTGAACGTGCCCGGCTCGATCGTCAGGGTCACGTCGCGCAGGGCGGGCGCGGACGCCTCGGCGTACGTGTAGGTGAAGCGCTGCGCGGAGGCGAGCGGCTCAGGCACGGGCGACCCCCAGGCGAGCGGCGCGCCCGGCGAAGGGCGCGGCGGCCAGCGTCACGATCGCCGCGGCGAGGGCCAGCTCCGGCGGGCCGATCTCGATCCGGAGCTCCGGATAGGTCTCGATCCTTGCGATTCCCGCGATCCGGCCGGCGATCGCCAGCAGGACGATCGACCCGGCGGCGGCCGCGAGCCGGATGTCGTGGCGCGACCAGGCCGCGCGCCGGCGCTCGGGGCGCCCGCCGAGCGCGTACCCGCGCAGCTCGAGCGCAGCCGCCAGGTCGACCGACCGGTCGAGCGCCCCGGCCAGCGCCGTGCGCGCGACCGCCAGCCGCCCGGCCGGCTGCGGGCGGCAGCGCGCCGCCTCGCTCATCCGCGACGCGTCGCGGGCGAGCACCGGCACCAGCCGGGTGGCGAGCGACGCGGTCAGCGCCGAGCGGTAGGAGATACGGCGGAACAGGCGGAGCAGCGCGTCCGGGTCGACGGCCACCGACATGAGCCAGAGCGCGACGATGATGACCACGACCCGGAGTCCCGCCAGCGCGCCCGCCACGGTCGCCTCGAGCGTGATGTCCACGCGCTGGCCGAGCACCTCGCCGCCGCGGAACAGCAGCGTGTTGCCCTCCTGGTAGACGATCGGGTTGATGATCGTCACGAGCAGCGCGAAGGGCAGGGCGATCCGCATCGCCGCCAGGACCTCGCGCCCCACCCCCGCCCCGGCGGCCGCCAGCGCGATCCCCGCCAGCGCGGCTCCGAGGATCAGCGGATGCTGGTCGAGCGCGCCCGCGAAGGCGAGCGCTCCACAGAACGACGCCGCCACGCCGGCACGCGCCGAGTGCAGCGCGCTCGGCCGCGGCCTGTAGGTGGGGACGAACCTCACCGGCCCTCCAGCGGAAGCTTCTCGACCCGGTCGCCCGTCGCGGCCACGGCGAACGCGTCGCGCAGGCGGCCGGCTCGCAGGGCCCGGGCGCCCGCCAGGAGCGCCTGGTCGTCGAGCCCGGTGACGATCCACACCAGCTCCTCGGCACGCGGCCGCAGCGCCACGACGAGGCCGGTGCCGTCACCCGGGTGAACGGTCCTGGCCACGTCGCCCGACTCGTCGAGCAGCTCGAGCGCCCTAGCGTCGTCGGCGAAGCGGGCGAACACGCCGCTGGCCTCCGGGCCGCGCTCGAGCCCGGACGCGCCGCGGACGATCCGCGCCTCCGGCCAGGGCGCCACCACGAGCCTCGTGACGGTCTCCGTGTTCGGCGCACCGACGGTCGACTCGGCGGTCGGCACGCCGGCGTCGTCGAGCCGGTCGCGTGCGGTGCGGCACGCCTCGGACCCGGCGTCCTCGCACTCGACCCGCACGGGGCGCCTGCGCCCCTCGAGCCCGTGGAGGAAGGGCTCGGGGAACGCGCCGACGATCGCCCGCACGTCCATCGCCACGTTCCAGGGGCGGTAGTCCCACTGGACGCGATCGCCGGGCGACAGCTCGTAGTCGACCGCGCCCTCGCTCGACTCCACGCCGTTCACGTAGAAGAACCAGTCGTCGCCGCCGGCCGGGCCGCCGCCGGCCAGGCCGTCGATCGACTGGACGAAGCGCTCGCCGAAGCGGGTGTCCACGTCGAACTTCGAGCGCAGCAGCCGCATCACCGTCTGGTCCTCGCGCACCTTGTCCTCGCTGAGGGAGCCGAGCGTGCGCTGCCCGAAGTCGCGCGTCACGCGCAGCTCGACGCCGTCGCCGCCGAGCTCCTCCCCCGCCCCGAACCCGCAGCCTGCAAGCAGGCACAGGCCCAGGGCGAGGAGGAACCCGGCACGCCTCATCCGCGCTTGACCACCTCGCAGTCGCGGCCCACGCGGTCCTTCCTGTCGGCGCTCACGCGGTCCTTCCCGGAGCCGCAGCGGACCGTGTCGCGGCCGCCACCGCTGACCGAGATCCGGTCGGCGCCGCCGCCGGCGGCGACGGTGTCAGGCCCCTTCGTGCCCTTGATGCGGTCGGCCTTCGCACTCCCGTGGAGCTTCTTGCCGCGCCGCGAGGGGCAGCCGTCCCTGGCGGTCACGCAGACCGACAGCGTCTGCGAGGCGATGTCCCCGCCGCGCTCGGCCCGCAGCTTCAGCGAGCCCTTCGCGGGGGCGGACAGCGTCGCCCGGCCCCCGGCGTCGGTCGTCTGGCCGCCCACGGTCGCGCCCGCGGCGGCGGAGCGCTTGCCGGCCGAGTCATAGACCCACACGCGCACCTTCACGTCGCCGTCCGGCTTCGCGCGGGCGGGCGCCTGGAGCACCAGCTCGTCGCCGGTGTTCAGGTTGGCGGCCGTGTCGCTGTAGTACCAGAGCACCTCCTCGCCGCCCTTCAGCGCGTACTGGTCCGCGCCGACCTCGGGCAGCTTGTGGTCGACCTTGAACAGCCAGTACGCCGAGTCGCTGCTCGTGTAGCTCGACACCGAGCACACGAGCAGGCCGAAGTCGAACTCGTCGCTCACGGCCACCGGCCGCAGCGCCTTCGTCTGGGCGGAGGCCGACCAGAGCAGGCTGAGGGCGTTCGCGCCCTGGATCGTCTTGGTCTCGCCCGACCCGTTGCAGGTCGAGCTCTTGGTGGTCTTGATGCGCGCCGTGTCGGTCACGTACGAGGCGGCACTCAGCTGCCTGCCGGCCTCCACGCGCAGGTCGGCCTGCTCGGCGGCTCCGGCGGTTGCCGGTGCCGCGAGTACGGCGGTCACGGCCGCGAGCGCCAGGCTCCGGCCCCGGTTGAGACGTGTTGCTTGCATGCGTCGCCCTTTCCACGAGGGTCGTTGACGGGGGCCGGAGGCCAGGTCTCCTGGCTCGGAGCTCCGCGTCGCGCCTTCCCGAGAGAGCCGTGGCTCTCCAGTGGCTCGTGCGACGCCTCAGCGCTCGCTCACAGTGGCGGGACCGCGCCGGTCTTGCACCGGACTTCCCTCGACCACCGGCCGATTGCGGAAGAGCATATCCGCAGCCGTCAGCTGCGACGCAACGCGGCGGTCACGCCGCCCAGGAGGAGCGCGGCGGCGAGCGCCAGCCCGCCGCCGACCGCGACCAGCGCCGTGTGCTCGCCGGCGAAGTCGACCAGGTCGCTCCCGCGCGTGAGGATGAGCGTGGCGCCCACGAACGCGACGACGCCGACCAGCGCCAGCGCCAGCGCCGCGATGCCGAGCGTGGCGACCCCGTCCCCCGCCCGCTGGAGCGCGGCGGTCACGCGCGTGCGTCCGGCGTGTTCCGGCCAGCGCTCGTTCGCGTAGCGGAGCACCGCCGCGGTGGCCAGAGCCCAGAATGTCGCGAGCAGGAAGCCGCCGGCCACGTCGCTCGGGAAGTGCCAGCCGAGGGTGATGATCACGAACCCGATGGTGATCGCGAACCCGGCGCCGAGCACCGCCGCGAGCGGCCGCGCGCGCGGCGGGGCGACCAGCACCCCGGCGAGCGCGAGCGACATGGCCGCCGTGGCGTGTCCGCTCGGGAACGCGGCCGGGTCCACGTGCGCCCCGTCCACCACGCCGTCGTAGCGCGGGTAGGCGAGCAGGGCCTTGAGCATCTGGCTCGAGACGCTCGTGGCGCCGAGCAGGGCGATGACGGCGAGCGAGAGCCGCGGCCGCCCGCGCAGGAGGCCGACCCCCGCGAGCAGCGCCGCGATGATCCCCGCCTGCGCCGGGTTGCAGAGCATCGCGATCTGGTAGATCCGGTTCTGCTCGTCCGGCTCCTGGAGGTCGATGAAGCCGTGGAGGGCGTGCGCGTCGAGCGACCGCGCCCACGGCGAGCCGTACGCGAACGCGACCAGAATCAGGAACGCGACGGCGACCCAGCAGGCGGCGAGGAGAAGGGTGCGGGGCCGCAGAGCCATGCACCGAAAGTAGCCGAAGAGCCCCAGGCCCGACGCTACAATGGCCCGCCGGGCCGCCATCGTCTAGGGGACTAGGACGCCGCCCTCTCACGGCGGAAACCGGGGTTCGAATCCCCGTG
>JAFGJG010000151.1 GCA_016929195.1 Thermoleophilaceae bacterium | reverse complement strand
CCTCGCGACGCTCGCGGCGCGAGCGCGCTCCGACACGCTCTCGATCCAGGGAGTCATCCTCGCCGCGATGCTGATCGGGGCCCTCGGAGTGCTCGCCGACACGGCGGTCACCCAGGCCTCGGCCGTGATGGCGCTGCGGCGGGCCGCACCCGCCCTCGACGTCCGGCGGCTGTACCGCGAGGCGTTCGTCGTCGGCCGCGATCACCTCACGGCGACGATCCACACCCTCGTCCTGGCATACGCGGGAGCGTCGCTTCCGCTCCTGCTCGTGCTTCGCTCGAGCGGAACGCCGACCGGGGACGCCCTGAACGGCCAGAGCGTGGCGGAGCCGATCGTCGCCACCCTCGTCGGCTGCTTCGCCCTGATCGCCGCTGTGCCGCTGACGACCGCCCTCGCGGCGGCCCTGGTCGCACGCATCCCGGCCGAGACGCTGCCGGACGCGCATCACCACTGAGCGTCGTCAGCCGGTACCGGTGGCGCTCAGCGTGAGCGCGACGAACATCAGCCCGCCGGTCGCGATCTTCAGCCGCCGCGCCGTGAGCCATGCCCAGGAGCGGGTGGCGAGCCAGGAGCGCGCCCCCGTCGCTCCCGCGGCCGCGGTCGTGGCCGCCGCCATGCACTGCATGCACATGCGCTGACTGTAGCTCGGAGTCGATCCGGGGCGCTCGCTTCCATGCGTCCATCGGCCGACTCGACCGCAGCCTCCTCGCACTCGTGCTCGTCCTGGCGGCCGCCACGCTGGCCGGGATGGTCGTCCTCTGGCCCGGCGACGTGGAGGAGACGCTCGCCGGCAACCTCGCGAACGACAGCGTCAAGGCTGAGGTGCAGAGCGTCGAGGAGGTGCCCTGCCCGGCCTACTCGGGGGAGGGCTGCCAGCTTGCGCGGGCCCGGCTCGAGAGCGGGCGCGTGGTCGCGGTGCCGCTGAGCAACGGGAAGCTCGATCCCGACCTGGACGCGGGCGACGACATCCTCGTCACGGAGGCGCCGGCGCCGCGGGGAACCCCCGAGATCGCCGGCACCGGCTGGGCGCTCTACGACTTCCAGCGCGGCACCCCGATGCTCCTCCTCGCGGGCCTGTTCGTGCTTGTGGTGCTCGCCTTCGCGCGGCTGAAGGGCGCCCTCTCCCTCGCCGGCCTCGGGGTGAGCCTGCTGATCGTCGTGGTCTTCGTGGTGCCCGCGATCCTCGACGGGAAGCCGCCGCTCGCCGTCGCGATCACCGGCTCGATCGCGATCGCGCTCGTCACGATCCCGCTCGCGCACGGCATCCGCGCCAAAAGCATCGCCGCCATCCTGGGGACCTGCGCGAGCCTGCTGCTCACGGCACTGCTGGCGGTGCTCTTCACGGACCTCACCCATCTCACCGGCTTCTCGAGCGAGGAGGCCACCTACCTCCAGCTCGGCGGGGAGGACCTGTCGCTCCAGGGCCTGCTGCTCGCGGGCATGGTGATAGCCGCGCTGGGCGTGCTCGACGACGTCACGATCACCCAGGCGTCGACCGTCATGGCCCTGCGGTCCGCGGACCCGTCGCTGCGGTTCCGCGAGCTCGTGTCGGCGGCGATGCGCGTGGGCCGAGACCACGTCAGCGCCACGGTCAACACGCTGGTGCTCGCCTACGCGGGCGCGGCGCTGCCGGTGCTGCTCATCTTCAGCGCATCCGACCTCGGTGCGGGCCAGGTCGTCAATCTCGAGCTGGTCGCGAAGGAGATCGTCGGCACGCTCGTGGGCTCGATCGGCCTGATCGCCGCGGTGCCGATCACCACCCTGCTCGCGGCGGGGCTGGCGCTGTCGGCGCCGCCGGGCGACCCGGCCCCCGGCGAGCCGGTGCACGTCCACTGAGTCAGTAGGGCCGGTAGCGGCCCAGCCGCCTGATCGCGCAGTTCGCGTTGCGGTCGCAGACGGCCGCCGCGATCGCGTTCGTGCGCCCGCCCTTCAGGCTGACGACGTGCCGCAGCGGCTTGCGCCGGCGCAGAGCGACCCTGAAGCTGCGGCCTCCGTCGCGCGAGACGAGGACCGCGTAGGTGAGGCGATTCGCCAGCTCCCGGCCCGAGCGGGTGCGGTCGCGGGCGCGCGCGATCCGGACCGCGACGTGCGTGCCGTCGCGCCGGCTCGCGCTCCCGCGCCGCGGCGGCGGGGTCACGTCGTAGACGCGCGCGAGCGCCGTGGCGGCCGCGCCGTCCACGATCCCGGCGCCGGTGCGCTCGTTCCAGCCCCGGCCGACCGTCTGGCGGGCGGAGCGGATCAGCACGTGCGCCACCTGCTCGGACTTCAGCCGCGGCTGCACCTGCCACACCAGCGCGGCGATGCCCGAGGCGAGCGGTGCGGCGAAGCTCGTGCCCTCGCCGTACGCGAATCGCGCTCCGGTCTGGGAGAAGACCCGCGAGCAGGACAGCGGGTCGTCCCAGTCGCTGGAGCGGTTGGCGGGCAGGATCGAGAACACGCCGAGCTCACATCCGCCCGGACCCGCGCCGGGCGCCGCGAGGCTGACGTAGTCGTTGTGCGCCGAGAAGCCCGTCGAGCCCCCTCCGGGCCGGGTGGCGGTCACCGACAGGCCGATCCCGCGGCGCCCGCGGGTGCCGCCCAGCGCGGCGGCCGGGAACTCGAGCGGGTTGCCGTTCAGCCCCTGGTTGCCGGCGGCGGCGACCGGGAGCACGTCGTTGTAGAAGGCGAGCTGGAGCGCGCGCAGCTGGGTCATCGAGAAGCTGGGCCCCGACAGGCTCATGTTCACGATGCTCGCTCCGCGCCGGACCGACAGCTCGATGGCGCGGGCGATCCGGCCCACCGTGGTGCTCTCGCTCTTCGCGGTGCGCACGGCGATGATCCGGGTGTTTCCGGCAACGCCCTTCCCGCCGACGCCGTTCCCGTCGACCGCCGCCATGAGCCCCGCGACGAACGTGCCGTGGCCCACGACGTCCCGCACGCTCGACCCCCCGGACACGTCGTAGGTGGCGGCGATCCGGCCGGCCAGCTCCGGGTGGTTCACGTCCACGCCGGTGTCCACCACCGCCACGCGACGGGTCGAACCGCCGCCCGCGGCCACCAGCGCCGCGGCGGCGCCGACCTCGTCATAGGCCCACGTGTACTTGATGCCGGAGCCGCCCGGGGTCACGTCGAGGCTGTCGAACGGGTCCGCCGCCAGCCGCACCGTCCGGTCGCGCTCCACGTATGCGACGCGCCGGTCGGACCGGAGCGCACGGGCCAGCGCGGCGCCTGAGGGCACGCGTGCGCTGACGATCCCGCTCAGCGGCAGGACGCGCGGCCGCGCCCCGAGCCGCCGCAGCCGCGCGGCGAGCGCGGGCAGGGCCCTCCGGCTGCGGGCGCCGACCAGCACCCTCACCGCGCCGGGGGTGCCGGCGACCGAGGAGACGCCCATCCCGCGCGCCGCGCCGGTGAGCGGAAGGGGCAGCGCCCCGCTCGCGGACGCCGTGGCCCCGGTCCGGGTGGCCTCGCGGACGGCCACGTCGTCGATCACGTCGGCGGAGGCGCCCGTACACGCGGCCGTCCAGAAGGCCGCGCACAGGCACCCGGATCGCAGCGCTCCTCGCACACGGTGATGGTAGGGGGGCCGCTAGGGTGCGTCGCGGTGCTCCCCGAGATCAGCATCGGCCCGCTCGAGCTCCAGACGTTCGGGATCGCCTTCGCGCTCGCCTTCGTGGCCTCCGGCGTCACCGCCACCCGCCGGCTGAGGGAGCTCGGCTGGCCGGTCGACTGGGTCTACGAGATGGTCTTCGCGGCTCTGATCGGCGGGCTCGTGGGCTCGCGGATCGACTACCTGATCCAGAACTGGGACAGGGTGTCCGACGACCTCTTGGGCAACATCTTCTCCGGGTCGGGGCTCGTCTTCTTCGGCGGCCTCCTCGGCGGCGCGGTCGGCGTGATGATCTGGGCGCTGCGGAAGGGCCAGCTGAGCTGGCAGCTCGCCGACATGGCCGCGGTCCCGATCGCGATGGGCTACGTGGTCGGGCGAGTCGGCTGCCAGCTGTCCGGTGACGGGGACTACGGCACGAAGTCGGACCTGCCGTGGGCGATGGACTACCCGGACGGCACCGTGCCGACCACGGACCAGGTGCACCCCACGCCGATCTACGAGACGTTCGCCATGGGCATCGGCGCGCTCGTGCTCTGGCACCTGCGCGACCGCTTTGCCCCGGGGGTGCTGTTCGGCCTCTACCTGATGCTGGTCGGGATCGAGCGGTTCCTGATCGAGCTCATCAGGCGCAACGACACGGTCGTGGCCGGCCTGACGGTGCCCCAGCTCGTGAGCATCGGAGTGGCCGCGCTCGGCACCGCGATCGTGATCATGCGCTCGCGGACCGGGCAGAGGCCGGCCGCCGCCACGGCATAGCGCCGAGCGCCGCGGCGGCGCACAGGGCCGCCGCCACGGACGCGCCGGCCGCCGTCCCGGCGTGGTGCGAGAGGTAGATCCCGGCCGCGCCGGCGAGCGCGCCGACCACGGCGCCCGCCACGAGCGCGCGGCCCGCGCTGGGCGCGTGCCGGCGGACCGCGAGCGCGGGGGCCACTAGCAGCGCCAGCGACAGCAGCGCGCCGAGGCCCTGCACGGCCACAGCGACCGCCGCGGCCACCAGGCCGAGCAGCGCGAGCCGCACGAGGCCCGGGCGCACGCCGAGCGCGCCCGCGCCGCCGGCGTCGAAGGCCGTCGCGGAGAGCGGCCGGTGAAGCGCGAACAGGGTGAGTCCCCCCGCTCCCGCCAGCACCGCGGCTGCGATCAGGTCCGAGTCGGACACGCCGAGCGGATCGCCGAAGAGCAGCTCCTCGAGCCGCTGCGGCGAGTCCGGGCTCAGCGCCAGCAGCGCACCGAGCCCCACGAGCCCGGTCACGACGACGCCGGTCGCGGCCTCGGGCCCGATCCTCGGGTCGCGGGCAGCGACCGCGATCGCCGCGGCCGCCACGGCCACGCCGGCGGCCGCGCCCAGCAGCAGCGGCGCGCCGGCCAGCGCGGCGAGCACGAGCCCGGGCAGCAGCCCGTGCGAGAGCGACTCGGAGGCGTAGGCGAGCCGCTCGACCACGACCCAGAAGCCCAGCGCGCCGCAGATCGATCCCAGCAGGACGACCTCGAGGAGCGCGCGCCGGTCGATGCCGGAGCGGAGCGGGTCGAGCAAGGGGTCGAGGAGGTCCACGGTCAGTGCTCGTGGTGGTGCTGGATCGTGATCATGCGCTCGGCGCCCGACTCGCGCAGCACGATCAGCTCGTGGCCGTAGGTGGCCTCCAGGGTCGCCCGGGTCAGCGCCTCCGCCGGGGCGCCGAACGCGACCTGCCTGCCGTTGAGGCAGAGCGCGGCGTCGAAGCGCGCGGCGCTGGCCACGTCGTGGGTCGACACGAGCAGCGTGCGGCCCTCGTCGCGCAGCGAGCGGAACACGGAGTCGAGCAGGTCGGCGCTGGCGGGATCGACCCCCGCCAGCGGCTCGTCGAGCAGCAGCACCGGGCTGTCCTGCACGAGCGCCCTGGCGAGCAGGGCGCGGCGGCGCTCGCCGCCCGACAGCTCGCCGAAGGCGACCCCGGCCCGCCCGGCGAGGCCGACGCGCTCGAGCGCACCCTCCGCCGCCTCGCGCGCGGCACGGCTCGGCGGGCGCCACCAGGGCCCGCCGGCGAGCGCACCCATGAGCGCCACGTCGAGCGCGTTGACCGGGAAGTCGAGCCGGGTGCGCTCGGTCTGGGCGAGGTACGCGGGGCGCGCGGCCACGCTCAGCGTGCCGGTCAGCGGCCGCAGCTCGCCGAGCAGAGCGCGGAAGAGCGTGGTCTTTCCGCCGCCGTTGGGGCCGAGCACGCAGACCGACTCGCCGGCGGCGGCCGTGAAGCTCACGCCCGTGAGCGCCGGCGCCCCGCCGTAGCCGACGGCGAGGTCGTCGACCTCCACGCGCGGCGCGCTCATGCCGGCACCGCCGCCGCCCGAAGCCCGCTCACCGCGGCCGTGACCGCCAGGGTCGCGTAGGTCGCCGCGCCGAGCACCGCGATCGGGGGCCCGGGCGGCGCGTCGAGCCAGTACGCGAGGTAGAGCCCGGTGGCGCCCTCGGCCAGCGCCAGGACCACGGCCCAGCCGATCAGGCCGCGCACGCTGCGAGCCAGCAGACGGGCGGAGGCCGCCGGGAGGATGAACACCGCGCTCACGAGCAGGGCCCCCACCGCCGGGATCGCGGCCACGGCGGCGAGCGCCACGAGCGCGAGGAGCCCGAGGTCGGCCCAGCGCGTCCGCAGCCCCAGGGCGCCGGCCGCGTCGGGATCGAAGCCGGCCGCCGCCCAGACGCGCCCGAAGGCGAGCGTCGCGGCAAGCGCGGCCACGGCGCAGGCGCCCGAGAGCCAGAGGTCAGAGGCGTCGAGCCCGAGGAGCGTCCCGAACAGGAGCCGGTCCACGCTCGCCCCGGACTCGAAGACGTCGCTCGCCAGGATCACGCCGGTCGCCAGCGCCGCCACGAGCAGCAGCGCGGTCCAGGCCTCGGAGCGCTCGCCCTCGGCGCGCACGGCGCCCACTCCTCCGGCGTAGCCGAGCGCGACGGCGAGCGCGAGGAGCGTCGGCGAGATGCCGGTGGCGTCGGCCGTCACGAGGCCGGGGAAGGTGGCCGACCCCACGGCGTGCGAGTAGAAGGCGAGGCGCCTGAGCAGGACCCAGGCGCCGACGACGCCGCCCGCCACCGAGAGCAGGACGATCTCGAAGAGCGCCTCGCGCAGGAAGGGGAGATCCACGAGATCGACCGGCGAGGGCACCGGCCAGAGGCTAAACGAGAATCGTTCTCATTAGCGGCGCGAGCGCGCCGCGTCGAGGATGAACCGCCGCGACACCGCCTGGAGTTCCAGGTCGTGCTGGATCGAGCGGTGATGGCCGCCGGGGAGCAGCAGCAGCCGCTTGGGGTCGTGGGCCGCCGCATGCAGCTCCTCGCTGACCGTGTAGGGCACCTGCTCGTCACCGCGCGCGTGCAGCAGGAGCAGCGCGGTCTCCGGCCCGAGCCCCGCGGCGGCCTCCGCGAGGCTCGTGGACTCGAGCCACGCGGCCGTGGCGTCCACGTCGCAGCGGAACCGGTCCGCCTCCGCGGAGCGGAGCAGCCGCAGCAGGAGGTCCTCCGGAGCGGGGCAGATGGCGACCACCGCGCACAGGCGGGGATCGCGCGCCGCGGCCTGGATCGCGACGAAGCCGCCCAGGCTCGACCCGCGCAGCGCGACCTGCGGCGCGTGGG
>JAFGJG010000150.1 GCA_016929195.1 Thermoleophilaceae bacterium | reverse complement strand
CCTGGCCGGCGCCGAGATCGCGATGTCGACGATGATCGGCCGCGAGCGCTCGCTCTCGAAGGGCCTCCTGCCCATAAAGGAGGACTACGACTACGTCTTCATCGACACGCCGCCCAGCCTCGGACTGCTTACCATCAACGCCCTGACGGCCTCCGACAAGGTGATCGTCCCCGTGCAATGCGAGTATCTGTCCATGCGGGGGCTGATCCAGCTCCAGAACACGCTCTCCATGGTGCGTGAGGAGCTGAACCCCGACATCGAGATCGAGGGAATCCTGCCGACGCTCGTCGACAACCGGACGGTGCACGCCAAGGAGGCGATCGAGATCCTGGAGGAGAACTTCGGGGAGCGCGTCTTCGCGTCGCGCATCAACAAGACGGTCAGGTTCGCCGAGGCCCCGGTGAAGGGTATGTCCGTGCTGAAGTACGACCCCGACGGGAAGGCCGCGTACGCCTACCGTCAGCTAGCCGAGGAGGTCCTGGCGAATGGCAAGCGGTAAGCGGGCGAGCATGCGTGAGGGGCCGCTGGCCCAGCTGTTCCGCAAGACGGACGAGGACGAGGCCGCCGCGCCCGAGGCGCCGAAGGCCGAGGCCGAGCCCAAGGCCGGCCGGCCGCTGCCCGAGGGCGGGCCCGCGCCGCAGGCCACGCGCCACGTGCCGGAGCCGCGGCCCGAGAGCCGCGCCGAGGAGCCGCCGGCCCCGCCGGACGGCTTCGCCTCCCGCGCGACCGAGGCAGCCCGCCGCGCCGAGGAGCGCGCCGAGCGCCGCCGTCAGCGTGAGGTGGAGCGGGAAACCGGTGAGGACCCGCAGCGCGTCAGCCGTTACGAGGGCGTGCCCACGCCCGAGGAGCGCCTGCGCAGCGTCTTCTCCTCGGACATCCCCGAGAACATCCTGGAGCGGGCGCCCGCCCGGCGCGCGCCCGAGCCCGAGCCGTTCGCGGCCGAGCCGCCGCTGACGAAGGGCTCCACGGAGCCCGTGCTACGGGTCGTGGGCGTCGGTGGCGCCGGCGTCAACGCCGTCAACCGCATGATCGAGGCCCAGGTCGAGGGCGTGGACTTCGTCGCGGTCAACACGGACATGCAGTCGCTCGAGGGGTCGGCCGCCTCGAACCGCCTCCACATCGGCAGCGAGAGCACGCGCGGCCTCGGCTCGGGCTCGAACCCCGAGCTCGGCCGCAACGCGGCGATGGAGGAGTACGACCGCCTGAAGAGCGAGCTGAAGGGCGCCGACATGGTGTTCATCACCGCCGGTTCCGGCGGCGGCACGGGCACCGGCGCGGCGCCGGTCGTCGCGCGCATCGCCCGCGAGGTCGGCGCGCTGACCGTGGGCATCGTCACCAAGCCGTTCGCCTTCGAGGGCGCCCGGCGCGGCGAGCAGGCGGACCTGGGCGTGGAGGACCTCGCCAAGGAGGTCGACACCCTCATCGTCATCCCGAACTCGCGGCTCCTGTCGGTGCTCGACAAGAGCACCTCCATGGTCGAGGCGTTCCGCGTGGCCGACGACGTGCTGCGCCAGGGCGTCCAGGGCATCTCGGACCTGATCACGCTCCCGGGCCTGATCAACCTCGACTTCGCGGACGTCCGGACGATCATGTCCGACGCCGGGCAGGCGCTGCTCGGCATCGGCATGGGCACCGGCGAGCGCCGCGCGATGGACGCGGTCGAGCATGCGATCGAGTCGCCGCTGCTCGAGACCTCGCTCGAGGGAGCGCGGGCAATCCTGCTGTCGATCACCGGCGGGCCCGACCTGTCGCTCTGGGAGGTCAACGAGTCGGCCAAGGCCGTGGCCGAGGCCGCCCATCCCGACGCCAACATCATCTTCGGCGCCATGGTCGACGAGAAGGTCAGCGACCAGGTGTGGGTGACCGTCGTGGCCACCGGCTACGGCGACCGGCCCCTGCACCGCTCGGGCCCGAAGAGCGACCTGATCCCGGCCGACGCGGAGCCCCGCGTCAGCCGCGCCCGCGAGCGCGAGTCGAACCTGCTGGGCGAGGTCGACGTGCCCGAGTTCATCCCTCGGCGCTAGGCACCCAGTCCGCCGCGGACCCGGCCCGTGCTTCCAGGGGTGGGCCGACTTTGCCGCGCATATCGCTGTCGACTCGGCCCACCCCCGGACCCGTGTGCGAGCGACGCGGGGCCTTAACAGAACGCCGTGAATTCGCCGCTACCGTGGGTCGTAGCGCCAAGGCCGGATCGGCATAACGGTTCCCCGGCCCGCCTTGGCTGAAAGCGCGGGCCCGGCACGCCAACCGGGCCCGCAGCCTTTCAGGGCAGAATGCACGCCGTGAAGGGAGTCGTCGCAGCGGGTCACCCCAGGACCGCCGAGGCGGGGGCCGAGGCCCTGCGCGCCGGCGGCAACGCCGTGGACGCCGCGGTCGCCGCGGTGCTCATGTCGTTCGTGGCCGAGTCGCCGCTGACCGGGCCGGGCGCCGGCGGGTTCATGCTCGTGCACACCGCGGGCGGCGCCGACCACCTGCTCGACTTCTTCGTGGCCGCGCCCGGACACGGCGCCGGCGGGCGCGCGCCCGGCGACCTCACGCCGGTCGACGTGACCTTCGCCGAGGGCGCGGTGCAGCAGTTCAACGTCGGCCCGTCCTCGGTCGGCGCCTACGGCACGACCGTCGGCGTGGCCCAGGCGCTCGAGCGCTTCGGGACCCTGTCGCTGGCCGACCTCACCGCGGCGCCCGCACGGGCGGCCCGGGAGGGCGTCGAGGTGGTGCCGATGCAGGGCTTCCTGTTCCAGGTCCTCGAGCCCATCTTCCGGTCGACCCCTGAGTGCGAGGCGATCTACGCGCCTGGCGGGACGCTGCTCGAGGCCGGCGACGCGATCCGGCTGCCGGAGCTGGGCGAGCTGCTCGATCGCCTCGGCGCCGAGGGCCCGGGGTTCCTCTACGACGGCGACGTGGCCGCGGCGTGCAGCGACTGGGTGCTCGCGCGCGGCGGGATGCTCACGCGCGACGACCTGGCGCGGTACGAGGTCGTGGAGCGCGAGCCCGCTCGGGTGAGCTACCACGGCCGCGAGGTCCTCACGAACCCGCCGCCGTCGTCCGGCGGCATCCTCGTCGCGGACGCGCTCGGGATCCTCGAGCGGCTGGAGCGCCCGCACGGCGCGGCGGTCGTCGCCGAGGTGATCGCCTCGACCAACCGCGCGCGCGACGCGGACTTCCTCGAGGGCCTCGGCAGCGACGGCTACCTCGAGCGCTTCCTGGCCGAGGAGGCGCTCGACTCGGTGGCCACCGAGGTGCGCTCGCGGCTCGGCAGCACGACTCACATCGCGGTGATGGATGCCGACGGCGCCTGCGTCTCGGTCACCTGCTCGAACGGCTCGTGCTCCGGCGTGGTCGTGCCCGGCACCGGCATGCACCTGAACAACATGCTCGGCGAGCAGGACCTGAACCCGCTCGGCTTCCACCAACATCCGCCCGGCGCGCGCGTGCCGAGCATGATGGCCCCGACCGTCGTGCTGCGCGACGGCCGGGCGGAGATCGGGCTCGGCTCGGCGGGCTCCAACCGGATCCGCTCGGCGATCCTCCAGACCGTGCTCGCGGTCGTGGACGGGGGCGCTCACGCCGAGGCGGCCGTGACCGCGCCGCGCCTCCACGTCGAGGGCCGCGAGCTGGACGCGGAGCCGGGCATCGACCCCGGCGCCCTCGACGAGCTCGAGGCGAAGGGCTGGACGGTGCGGCGCTGGGAGGAGGAGAACCTCTTCTTCGGCGGCGTGCAGGCGGTGGCGCGCGACCGCGAGACCGGCGAGCTCACCGGCGCGGGAGACCCGCGCCGCGGCGGGGCCGCCGTGACCGTGGACGGCTAGGGCCCGAACGAGGGGGGCGCGAGCCCGGCGCCCGAGCCCCAGGAGGACGGGCGGCCGCCGAGCGCGAACCTGAGCTCGCCGCCGCGCGCCAGCTGCCGGTAGCGGAGCCAGGGCCGCTTCCAGGCCCCGCCGCCGAGTCGCAGCGAGCGCACGTAGGGGCGTCCCGGCGCGGCGCGCGGGGCCAGTATCCGCAGCGTCCCGCGCGGCAGCCGGACGGTCACGCGCGGGAACAGCGGGCTGCCGAGCGCGAGCACGTCCGTGCCCGGCACGGCGGGGTAGAGGCCGAGCGCCCCGAAGACCCACCAGGCGCTCATCGTGCCGCCGTCGTCGTTCCCCGGCATGCCGGCTGGGCCGGGGCCGTAGAGGTCGAGCAGCGTCCGCCGCACGACGTCCTGGGTGCGGTCGGGCCTGCCGAGCCAGTCGTAGAGCCAGGGCACGCCGAGGTTCGGCTCGTTGCTCATGAAGGCGTGCTCCGACTCGGGGCCGCCGTTCAGCTCCTCGAAGAAGCGGTCGAGGCGCGCTCGCGCCGCGGCGCGGCCGCCCATCGACGCGAACAGGCCGGCCGGGTCGTGCGGAACGAGCCACGAGTACTGGGCACCGCTCCCCTCCACGTAGCTGTCGCCCGCCGCCGGGGTGAACCCCGGCATGAACGCCCCGCTCGCGAGCCGCGGCTGGATCGTGCGGCTGCCCGGGTTCACCAGCCTGCGCCACGTCCCGGCCCGCCGCGTGAGGCGGCGGGCCGTGCCGCGGTCGCCGCGGGCGAGCGCGAGGCGTGAGATCGCGAAGTCGGCGATCGCGTACTCGAGCGTGGTGGCGGTGGACCCCCAGGGACGGTCGCGCGCGCCGAAGGTGTGCTCGATCACGTCGACGTCGAGCTCATGCGGCACGTAGCCGAGCTTCAGGTACTCCGCCAGCGCCTCGCGCTCGGTGTAGTCGCCGTTGGCGGTGTGGCAGGGCCGGTCGGCGCCGCGCAGCAGCGCGCGCAGCGCCGCCCGGGTGTCGAAGCGGGCGGCGCCGAGCGCCAGCGTCGACGCGAGCATCGGCGCGGCGGGGTCGCCGACCATCACGTTCGTCTGCTGGTTCGCGTACGGCCAGCGCGGCAGGCAGCCGCTCTCACGGGCGTCGGCGAGCATCGAGGTCGCCACGTCGGCCGCGCGGCGCGGGAAGAGCATCGCCATCAGCTGCGTCTGGCCGCGGTAGACGTCCCAGCCCGAGATGTCCGCGTACTTCGTGAACCCGCGAGCACGGTGCACGCGCCCGTCCATGCCGAGATAGCGGCCGTCGCGGTCGGAGAAGACGCTCGGCTCGAGCAGGGCGCGGTAGAGCGAGCTTGCGAAGATCGCCCGGTCGCGGCCGCGCCCGCCGCCGACGCTCACCCGCCCGAGGGCCCTGTCCCAGGTCCGGCGCGCGCCGCTCCGCAGGGCCGCGAAGCTGCGGCCACGCGCCTCCGCGAGGTTCGCGCGCGCTCCCGCCACGCTCACGAACGAGATCCCCACCCTGGCCTCCACGCGCCGGCCGCGGCCTCCGAACTCGACGTAGGCCCCGCCGCCGCCGCTGACGGCGACCCGGCGCGAGCCGCGCTCGAGCCGGTCGCCGGCCCAGGTCCCGTGGCCGCTGAGCGGATGGTCGAAGCGCGCGCTGAAGTAGACGCGATGGCTGGTCGGCTGAACGCAGAACCCCCTGCTCTCGACCATGCCGGAGAGCTCGCGGCGGCGCGGGTCGATCGCGATCCGCACGGCCGTGTTCTGGTTGATGCTGCCGCCCGTGTTCACGAGCAGCGCTCGGCGCGCGCCGCGGGCGAACGTGAAGCGCGCGGCACCCGTGCGCGCGGTCGCGGTCAGCTCGGCGGCGATCGCCCGCGGCGTGCCTGGGTCGAGCGTGACGGAGTAGGCGCCCGGGCGCGCGCGCTCGCGTCGGTGACCGAAGGCGGGCAGCAGGTTCGGGTCGATCCCGTCGAAGCTCGTGACCGGCGAGCGGGAGAGCCGCGCCGTGATGGGCAGCAGGGGCACGTCGCCGTAGACGAAGCAGCCGGCGCCGCTGAAGTGGGTGAGCGAGAAGCCCTTCAGCCGCGAGTCCCCGTAGTGGTAGCTCGTCAGCCCGTCCAGGCGCGGATGCGTGTCGGGGCTGAAGGCCACCATGCCGAACGGGGTGGTGGCCCCGGGGAAGGTGTTGCCGGCGCCGCCGCCGGTGCCGAAGTCGGCCGCCCCCGGCAGCGTCCCGATGAACGGGTTCACCTCATCGGCGAGGCCGCGGGCGCTCGCCGGCGACGCCGCTGCGCAGAGCGCCAGCGCCACGATGCCCAGGCCGCGGGCCCTCAGCTCCGCATGCTCCCGTTGCCCCTGGAGCGCTCGGCGGCGGTCTCCACGAGCTGGATGCGCTCGAGCGCGGAGGCGAAGAGCGTCTCGAGCCGCTCCAGGCGGTCGCTCTCCGAGCGCTGCTCGAGCAGCGACTGCTTCGCATCGGGCGCCACGTCCAGCGTGGCGGCCATCCCGTACGCGTCGAGGTCCCCGAGCGACTCCGCGTCGGGGCGCTCGTCGGTCACGCGCTCCACGAGGTCGCCGTAGCGGGCGCGGGCGGCGTCGGCCGCCGCCGGGTCGCCGTCGGCCACGTCGTCGAGCAGCTCCACGTCGCCGGCCGGGTAGGGGAGGTCCTCGATCCGGCGCAGCAGCCGGAACGGCCGCGTGCCCTCGACGAGGATGTTGAGCCGGCCGTCGTCGAAGCGCTCGATCACGCGGTCGATGCGGGCGCCGCAGCCGATCTCCTTCAGCCCGTCGTCCGAGAGCCAGATGATCCCGAACTCGCGCTCGCCGTCGAGGCACTCCGCGATCATCGTCCGGTAGCGGTCCTCGAAGATGTGGAGCGGGATGCGCTCCTGCGGCAGCAGCACGAGTCCGAGCGGGAACAGCGGGAAGCTCTCGAGCGTGTCGCCCATCTGCGGTCAGTGAAAGGCTAGTCGGGTGCCGCTCCGCGACGCACTGGCCAAGGTCGATCCATACCGGCCCGCGCGCCCGATGGCCGAGCTCCAGGCGACCCTGGGGCTCGAGCGGATCGTGAAGCTGTCGTCCAACGAGGGCGCGTTCGGGCCGCTCCCCGCGGCCGTCGCCGCCTTCGAGGCCGCGGTGGCGAGCCTGAACCGCTACCCCGACGGCGGCGGGGTGCCCCTGCGCGAGGCGCTCGCCGAGCGGCACGGCGTGGCGCCCGAGCAGGTGGTGCTCGGGAACGGCGCCGACGAGCTGATCCGGCTCTGCGCGGTCGCGACGCTCGACCCGGGGGACGCGGCCGCCTATCCGTGGCCGTCGTTCCCGAGCTACCGCACCGCGGCACGCTGCGGCGGCGCGGAGCCGATCGCCGTGCCGCTGTCCGGGCGGGCGCCCGACCTCGACGGGCTGCTTGCGGCCGCCCGCGGGCCGCGGACGAAGCTCGTCTACCTGGCGAACCCGAACAACCCCACGGGGGCGGTCGTGGAGGGACTGCGCGGCTTCGTGGCCGAGCTTCCCGGAGGCGTCCTGTGCGTGCTGGACGAGGCGTACGCGGAGTACGCCGACCCGGAGCCGGAGGGCCCGCAGCTCCTGCGGGAGGGGGCGGAGCGGCTCTGCGTGCTGCGCACGTTCTCGAAGGTCTACGGACTGGCGGCGCTGCGCGTGGGCTATGCGCTCGCCTCGCCGGACGTGGCCGACGCCCTCGATCGCGTGCGCCCGATCTTCAACGTCAACCAGCCCGCGCAGGAGGCGGCGCTCGCCTCGCTCGGGGAGGGGGAGGCGATCGCGCTCCGCATCGGGCACGCGCGCCGCGCGCGCCTGGCGCTGTTCGAGACGCTGGCGGCGGCCGGCCTCGACCCCGAGCCGTCACAGGCGAACTTCGTCTACGCGGACGTTCCGGACGGCGACGGCGCGGCGCTCGCGCGGCGCCTGCTCGAGGAGGAGGGCGTGCTCGTCCGCGAGCTGCCCGGCTTCGGTGCGCCCGCCGGCATCCGCGTGACGGTCGGAACGGACGAGGAGAACGAGCTCTTCGCCGCGGCGCTCGGGCGGGTGCTGACCCGCTCGCGCGGCAGGTCCGTACCGCCTGTGTGACGGCCCTCGTCTGGTTCACGCGCGACCTGCGCGTCCACGACCATCCCGCGCTGCGCGCGGCGCTCGACCGGCACCGGCGCGTTGTGCCCGTCTTCTGCTTCGAGGACCGGCTGCTGGGCGGCCGCCACGCCTCCGGCCCGCGCACGCAGTTCCTGCTCGAGTGCCTCGGTGAGCTGTCGTCCGCGCTTGCTGACCGCGGCGGGGGGCTCGTGATCCGGCGCGGCCGCGCGGAGGAGGCGCTGCCAGAGCTGGCCGCGGAGGTGGGCGCCGAGGAGGTGCACCTCACGGCGGACGTGGGCCCGTTCGCGCGGCGCCGGATGGATGCGCTCGCCAGGGCCGGCCTGGAGGCGGTCGCGCACCCGGGCGTGGCCGTCGTGGACGATCTCGGCGAGGTCCGCACCCAGGCGGGCGGGCCGTACACGGTCTTCTCGCCGTTTCACCGGCGCTGGCTCGAGGAGCCGCGCCGCGTCGTCCTGGGCGCGCCGCGCACGCTCCCGCCGCTGCCGTCCGGCGTCGCGAAGGGACGGCTGCCGTCGCTCGAGTCGCTGGGCCTCGAGCAGGAGGTCGAGGAGCCCCCGCCCGGCGGCGAGGAGGCGGCGCGCGAGCGGCTGTCGCGCTTCATCCGCGGCGACCTGCGCGAGTACTCGGACAACCACGACGCGCTCGGGCGCGACCGCACGTCGCGGCTCTCGCCCTACCTCCACTTCGGCTGCCTCTCCGCGCGCGAGGTCGAGGAGCGCCTGCCGGGCGGCCGCGGCTCGGAGGAGTTCAGGCGCCAGGTCTGCTGGCGCGACTTCCACCACCACGTCCTGCTCCACTTCCCGCGCAACGCGCGGTCGGAGTTCCAGCAGCGCTACCGCGGCAGCATCTCGTGGAGCTACGCCGAGAAGCGCTTCGAGGCCTGGTGCCAGGGGCGCACGGGGTTCCCGCTGGTGGACGCCGGCATGCGCCAGCTCCGCCGCGCGGGCTGGATGCACAACCGCGCGCGCCTCGTCGTCGGCTCCTTCCTCACGAAGGACCTCGGCATCGACTGGCGCTGGGGCGAGCGCTGGTTCATGCGGCTGCTGGTGGACGGCGACGAGGCGAACAACAACGGCAACTGGCAGTGGATCGCCTCGGTCGGGACCGATCCGGCGCCCGCCTACCGGCGGATCTACAACCCCGCCCGGCACATGGAGCGCTACGACCCGAACGGCGACTACGTGCGGCGCTACGTGCCCGAGCTGAGCGACGTGCCCGACGAGCACCTCGCCGAGCCCTGGAACATGCCGGAGGAGGTCCAGCGCGGGGCGGGCTGCGTCATCGGCGCGGACTACCCGGAGCCGATCGTGGACCACGCCGAGGCGCGCCGCGAGGCGCTCGAGCGCTACCGCGTCCCGTAGCTCAAGCTTCGGTCCCGGATGTCGATACAGGCCGCATGTCCGTAGAGACGAAGAACGGCCAGCCGCAGAGCGAGGAGATCACCCTGGATCTCGAGCTGACGCTGGATGAGGCGGAGGCCCTGAAGGCCTGGCTCCTCAAGCCGGCGGCTGACGGCAGCGCGGCCATCGACGACGCGAACGCGAAGTCGGTGATGGTGCAGCTGGGTCAGAAGCTCGACTACATCAGTGGTGTGAACCAGGTCCGCGACGAGCTCGAGGAGGCCGGTTTCGACACCGACTCCATGAGCGACGAGCAGATCGCGGAGCTGGGGCGTCGCATCGCCGACACCCCGATCCGCCGCTACTCGGCAAAGGGCGAGTAACGGCCTAGGGCCCCACCCCCGCTACGGTCGCCGGGTGGCGGCCGTGGCTTCCCGAGCGCCGACTGGTCCAGCGCGCGTGGCGGTCGTGTCGTTCCTCGCCGCCCGCGCGGCCCCCACCGGGGGCTTCTGGGTGGCGCTCGCAGGCGGCGTGGCGGTGGCCCGCGTGGCCGAGCGCCGCGGCGCCCGGCTCGGCTTCGGCGCCAGCATCGCGGCGATGCTCGAGACGGTGGCCATCATCGGCCCGGCCCGCTTCGGCGTCCCGCTCACCCAGGCCGCCACCGCGCCCATCATCGGACGGCTGCACGCCCGCCGCTCCCCGCTCGCGCTGCAGCTGCTCGTCGTCGCGGCGCTCCGGCTGCTCCACAACACCGCCACCACGGCGTTCTTCATCTGGGTGATCGCCGGCGGGCTCGACGCCTATGCCGGAACCTACGACGCCATCGGCCGCCGACTGGGCCTGGACGTGGGCACCGCGGACGCCCTGGCGCTGACGGCCGCGGGCCTCGTGGCCTGGTGCGCGTTCGCCACCGTGGTGCAGGTGCTGGTCTACCGGCGCGGGCTGCACGGCTGGGACGGGCTCGCCGCGGATGACGTCCTGCCCCACGACCTCCCAGGCGAGGGCGACGCGCCGCCGCACCGCGGCCGCTTCGACCCGCGCCTGGTCTCGCTCGCCGCCGCGATGGCGTTCGGCGTGCTGCTGGCGAGCACCGCCTGGCCGGTCCTTCTGGGCGTCGCGCTGTTCCTCGCGATCGCATGGCCGCTGTCGCGCCCGGACTCGTCGGTCCTGCCGACCGGGCTCGCCTTTTGCGCCGCGCTCGGCGGCGGCGCCCTCCTGTTCGGGCTCGGCGGCGGGATCGGGCTGGACGAGGCGCTCCGCCGCGCCGCGCGCGCGGCGCTGCTGGTGCTCGTGGCCACCTGGATGCGCGCCGCCGCCGGCGCCGAGGGCCTGCGCGACGTGGGCCGGCGGATCCTGGTGAAGCTCCGCCGCGTTCCGTCGATGCCCGAAGCGGCGGAGGTCCTGGACTCGCTCGGGTCGGAGCGCCGCCTCGTGGCCGGGGCCCGCGCGCTCGCCGGCTCGCTCCGCGACGTCCCGTACCGGCCGCTGCCGTTCCTGGACGCGGTGCTGGCCTGGGTGGTGGCCGAGTCGGAGCGGCCGGAGGGCACTCCGCCGGCGCGAGACCGGAATAAGGGGCCGCATGGGCCCCCAATATCGATCTCGCCGCGCTAGGGCCGGATCTACGCCGGCGCGCGGGCCGACAGCAGCAGGTTGTAGAAGACGGCCGCCGGCAGCCGCGGCTCCAGCAGCGAGCGGTCGAGCGCCTGCAGCAGCAGGTACCCGCGGTAGGCGTACATCCGCCACGCGTGCGGGATCTCCTCGGGGGCCGCGGTCGCCTCGAGCGCGCGGTTCGCCCAGCCGAACAGGCTCGCCGCCAGCTCCTCTCCGCTCACGCGGACGTCCTCGAAGCCGGCGCCCCCCGCGTGGGCCGCGAGCGCACCCGGGGTGAACGCGTGCACGTCCACGACCTGCTCCAGCAGGTCCTCCTCGCGCTGCTCGTGCGAGTGCCCGTTGCGGCGCGGTCCCGCGCCCATCAGCGCCCGCCAGAGCGGCGCGACCGCGTGGGCGCTGCGCTTGGGGACCCGCGCGAGCCGGTCGCCGTAGTAGGACGGCTCGCCGCAGAAGGCGACCACGCCGCCCGGGCGCAGCACGCGGCGGAACTCCCGGAACGAGGCGTCGAGGTCGGGCAGGTGGTGCAGCACCGCGTGCCCGACGACGAGGTCGAAGGACCCGTCGTCGAACGGCAGCCCCGAGGCCTCGCACGCGGCGGTCTCCACGTGGACGCCGTTGCGCTCGGCGGAGGCGGAGAGCACGTCCAGCATGCCGGGTGAGATGTCGGTGGCCACGGCCTCCTCGACGACGCCGGCACGCAGCAGGTTGATCGAGAAGTAGCCGGTGCCCGCGCCGATCTCGAGCGCGCGGCCGAAGCGCCCCGGCTGGTGGCCGAGCGCCTTGCGGAGCTTGCCGAGCACCTGCCGCTCGGCCTCCGCGCCGTACGCGATGCCCCACTTGGAGTCGTAGCCCTCCGCCGCCAGGTCGTGGTAGCGGACGTTGGCGTCGAGGATCTGGTCTCCCGCCTGCATGCGGCCCGGAAGCCTAGACTGACCGGTCCGTGAGCGAGGCAACCGTCCAGCGGGACCAGCCCGCGGGCGTCCCGCCGCTGGCCCTCACCGGCGAGCGCACCATGCCCGACGTGCCGGCGGAGAACTACTGGTACCGCCGTCATCTGGCCGTGTACGAGTGGGTCGCCGCCCGCTGCGCCGGCCTGGACGTGGTGGACATGGCCTGCGGCGAGGGATACGGCACCGAGGTGCTCGCGAGGCGCGCCCGCAGCGTGACCGGGGTGGACGCCAACCCCGAGGCGCACGAGCACGCGCGGCTGAAGTACAGCCGCCCGGGCGTCACGTTCGTGCGCGACCTCATCGAGTCGTACAAGGCGGAGTGCGACGCCGTGGTCTTCCTCCAGACCATCGAGCACGTGGAGCGGCCGGACGACGTGCTGCGCCACTTCAGGTCGATGCTCCGCCCCGGCGGCGCCGCCTACGTCTCGACGCCGAACCTGCTCACGCTCGCGCCGCCCGGCGCGCCCAAGTCGGACAATCCCTGGCACCTGCGCGAGTACCGCGTCGAGGAGTTCCGGAAGCTGTGCGCCTCCGTCTTCGAGAGCTTCGAGCTCTACGGGCTCTTCCACGCCCGCAAGCTGCGCGTCCACGAGCTGGCGCTGCGGGCCGGGTGGGACCGCGTGCACGCGGCGCTCGGGGTCACGAAGCCCTTCTACGACCGCTTCACGCCCGCGATCGCGGCGAGCGACTTCGCGCTCCGCACCGACCGGCTCGAGCGCGCGCTGGACTTCGTGGCAGTGCTCCGCAACCCCGGATGAGCGCGCGGCGCGCGCAGCTCGCGCTCGTCCTCCACAGCCACATGCCCTACGTGGAGGGCTACGGCACGTGGCCGTTCGGGGAGGAGTGGCTGTGGGAGGCCGTGGCCTGCGTCTACCTGCCGCTGCTCGAGGTGCTCGACGGCGCGCCGGTGACGCTCGGGCTGACGCCGGTGCTCTGCGACCAGCTCGAGGCGATGCGCGGGGAGCCGGGCGACCGCTACCTGCGCTTCCTGCGCGAGACGCGCGCCGAGGTGCACGAGGAGGACTCCGCCGGGCTCGACCGCGGCGGCGAGCACGAGCTGGCGGCGGAGGTGCGGCGCGCCGCCGGGGACTACGAGCGGGCGGCCACCGGCTTCGAGCGGCGCGGGCGCGACCTGATCGCGGCCTTCCGCGCGCTCGAGGGAGTCGAGCTCTGGACCTCTGCGGCCACGCACGCGGTCCTGCCGATGCTCGCCACCGACGCCGGGATCGACCTCCAGCTGGCGACCGGGATCGCGTCGCACCGGCGCCGCTTCGGCGGCTGGGACGGCGGTCTCTGGCTGCCCGAGTGCGCCTATGCGCCGGCGCTCGACGAGGCGCTGGCCCGCCACGGCGTGCTCCGATTCTGCGTGGACCAGACCGCCGCGCTCGGCGTCGGCGCGCCCGAGCACCTCGAGCCGGTCGCCCTGCCCGCCGGCCCGGCGGCCGTGCCGGTCGACTGGCAGACCGTCGAGCTGATCTGGAACGAGCGGCGCGGGTACCCCGCCCACGACGGCTACCGCGACTACCACCGGCGCACCGTCCACGACCTGCGCCCGTGGGCCAACTCGGGCGAGCCCTACGACCACGCCGCGGCGCTCGGGCTCGCCCGCGAACATGCGCGCGACTTCCTGCGGCATGCGGCCGAGCGCGGCTCCGCCGGCGGCCTCGTCTGCTGCGCGCTCGACACCGAGCTGCTCGGCCACTGGTGGTACGAGGGGCAGGAGTGGCTCGCGACCGTGCTCGCCGAGGCGGAGCGGGAGGGCGTCGAGCTGGTGACCGTCGCGCGGGGCCTGGAGCGCGTGCCCGCCGCGCGGCGCGAGCTCGCCCCGTCGACCTGGGGGGCCGGCAAGGATCTCTCGACCTGGGACGGGGCGGGCGTGGCCGCGCTCGCCTTCGGCGCCCGGCGCGCGGAGCTGGCGACGCTCGCCGCCGCCGCGCGCGGCGGCGGCTCGCCCGACGCGCTGGAGCGGGCCGCGCGCGAGCTGCTCGCGCTCCAGTCGAGCGACTGG
>JAFGJG010000149.1 GCA_016929195.1 Thermoleophilaceae bacterium | reverse complement strand
CAGCAGCAGCTCGCCGCCCGACAGCCACGGCGTCGGGTCGGGCAGCTCCGAGATGTGGACCCAGCGAACCGGCGCGTCCGCGCCCTCGCCGCCCGCCGCCAGCTCGAGGCCGAGCTCATCGACGAGGCCGCGAACGGTGAGCATGCGGCGCGCTGCCGCCTAGTGCCGGACGATCCGGTCCCAGGCCTCGGTGAGCACCGCACGGAGCACGCTGTCGATCTCCTCGAATTCGGCGGTGTCGGCGATCAGCGGAGGCGAGAGCTGGATCACGGGGTCGCCGCGGTCGTCGGCGCGGCAGATCAGCCCGCGCCTGTAGAGCTCCCCGGACATGAACCCGCGGAGGAGCTGCTCCGACTCCTCGTCGTCGAAGGTCTCCTTCGTGTCCTTGTCCTTGACGAGCTCGAGCGCGTGGAAGTAGCCCACGCCGCGCACGTCGCCGATGATCGGCAGGTCCTCGGCCAGGCCGTCCAGCATCTGCTTAAACTCGCCCTCCTTCGCGCGCACGTGGCCGCAGAGGTCCTCGCGCTCGAAGATGTCGAGGTTGGCGAGCGCGATGGCGGCCGAGACCGGATGGCCGCCGAACGTGATGCCGTGCGTGAACATGTTCTTGCCCTCCATGAAGGGCTCGGCCACGCGGTCGGTCGTGATTACCGCACCCATCGGGGCGTAGGCGGAGGTGATCCCCTTCGCCGTCGTGATGATGTCGGGCAGGTACCCGAAGCGCTCGGCGCCGAAGTAGTGGCCGAGCCGGCCCCAGGCGCAGATGACCTCGTCCGAGATCAGCAGAATGCCGTGCTTGTCGCAGATCTCGCGCACGCGCTGGAAGTAGCCGTCCTGCGGCACGTAGGCGCCGCCCGAGTTCTGCACCGGCTCGAGGATCACGGCCGCGACCGTGGAGGGATCCTCGAACTCGATCTTGGCCTCGATCTGGTCGGCCGCCCAGAGCGGGTCGCGGTCCTTGGGCCAGCGGTACGAGTTGGTGTTCGGCACGTGGAGCGCGCCCGGCACGAGCGGCTCGAACGGCGTGCGGAGCGGCGTGATCCCGGTGATCGACAGCGCGCCGAACGTGGTGCCGTGGTAGGCCGTCTCGCGCGAGATGATCTTCGTGCGCGTGGAGTCGCCGCGGAGCTTGTGGTAGGCCCGCGCGAGCTTCCAGGCGGACTCGACCGCCTCGGAGCCGCCGGACGTGAAGAACACCCGGTTCAGGTCTCCGGGTGCGAGGTTCGCGATCCGCTCGGCAAGCTCGATCGCGCGCGGGTGGGCGTAGCTCCAGTTCGTGTAGAAGCCGAGGTCCTTGATCTGGGCCGCGGCCGCCTCACCGAGCTCGGTCCGGCCGTGGCCCGCGTTCACGCAGAAGAGGGCGGAGAGACCGTCGAGGTAGCGCTTGCCGTGCTCGTCGTAGACGTAGCAACCCTCGCCGCGCACGATGATCGGGACCTCGTGCTGGGGGTCGTACGCGCCCATGCGCGTGAAGTGCATCCAGAGGTGCCGGCGCGCCTTCTCCTGCAACGCGCTCGGGGCTCCTTCCGTGGGCTCGTACGCCGTTTGGGGAGTGGTTGCCATCAGCTCTCCTCGCCTTCGACCGGGGCTAGACGATGCGGACAACGGTATCGGCGGCAATGGTGCGACACAAGGGCCAACGCTGTGAAAGGATCTGCCGCGCAGTTGGACCGTTCGTCCAATCGAAGGGCGTGGTTTTCGACCGTTATGCCACTTGTAGTCGCGCTGGCGTTGTCAATACCGTGCGGCCCACGATGAACGACGGCGGCCAAGGAGGGAGGCGCGCCGGGTCGCCGAGCGTCCGTCTCGAGGGCGTGACGAAGCGCTTCGGGGACTTCATGGCCGTCGACGCGCTGTCGCTCGACATCGAGCGGGGCGAGTTCTTCACGCTCCTGGGCCCGTCCGGCTGCGGCAAGACCACGACGCTGCGGATGGTCGCGGGCTTCGAGGACCCGACCGAGGGCCGCGTGCTCCTCGACGGCGACGACGTGACCGGGCTGCCCGCCTTCAAGCGCCCCACCAACACCGTCTTCCAAAGCTACGCGCTGTTCCCGCACCTGAGCGTGGAGAAGAACGTGGCCTTCGGGCTCCAGCGCCAGGGGATCGACAGGGGCGACGTGAAGAGCCGGGTGGCCGAGGAGCTCGAGCGCGTCGGTCTCACGCGTGAGGCCGCCCGCAGGCCGCGCCAGCTCTCGGGCGGCCAGCAGCAGCGCGTGGCGCTCGCGCGCGCGCTCGTCAACCGGCCGGCGGTGCTCCTGCTCGACGAGCCGCTCGGCGCGCTCGACCTGAAGCTCCGCAAGCAGCTCCAGGTGGAGCTGAAGCGCATCCAGCGCGAGGTGGGTATCACGTTCGTGTACGTCACTCACGACCAGGAGGAGGCGCTGACCATGTCCGACCGCATCGCGGTGATGAACCGCGGCGTGATCGAGCAGGTCGAGGGCCCCGAGGAGGTCTACGAGCGCCCCGCCACGACCTTCGTGGCCGGCTTCATCGGCGTCTCGAACCTGATGCCGGGCGAGGTCGTGTCGGCCAACGGCGACCGGGCCGAGCTGCGGCTCGACTCGGGCGTGACGGTCTCGACCGACGCGCGCGGCGCGAGCGCGGGCGAGCGGGCGCACGCCGTCGTGCGCCCGGAGAAGCTCGAGCTGAGCAGGGCGGACGAGCCTCGGGCGAACGGGAAGCCCGCGGTCGAGGGAGTCGTGGAGAGCTCGCTCTACCTGGGCACCGCCACGCAGTTCGTGGTGCGCCTGGGGGACTCCACGGCCATGACAGTTCTGGTGCCGAACGCAGACGAGTCGGCCCGGCAACGCCTGCCGGGGGCGGGTGACCCCGTGCGACTGGCCTGGGCGAACGAGCACATCCACATCGTGCGAGAACCGAAAACCGCTGTAACGAATTGAGGGAGCAAGCAAGTGCCTAGGAAGCCCAACACCGACTTCGAACGCCGCGTCGACGAGCTCATGCGGGGCGAGCTCACGCGGCGCCGGCTGCTGCGCCAGGGCGCCGCGGGGGCGCTGAGCGTGAGCGCGATCTCCTACTTGGCCGCCTGCGGGGGCGACGAGCTCTCCGGCGGCGCGAAGGAGGAGACGAAGGCGATCCCGAAGGGCGAGATCGCGGGGAACCTGACCTTCGCCAACTGGCCGTACTACATCGACGTCGACGACAAGACGGGCGGGCACCCGACGCTCGAGAAGTTCAAGGAGAAGTACGGCACGAGCGTCAAGTACGTCGAGGAGATCAACGACAACACCGAGTTCTTCGGCAAGGTCCGGCCGGAGTACGCGTCGGGCAGCTCCGGCGGTCGCGACATCCACGTGGTGACGGACTGGCTGTGTGCTCGCATGAAGCGTCTCGGCTTCGTCCAGAAGTTCGACAAGTCGGCGATGCCGAACGCGACGAAGAACATCGAGGACGGCGTCGCGAGCCCGGACTTCGACCCGAACCGCGAGTACTCGATGCCGTGGGCGTCGGGCCAGGTCGGCCTGATCTACCGCAAGGATCTCGTCGGAGGCGACCTGACCAGCGTCAACGATCTGTTCGACCCGAAGTTCAAGGGCAAGGTGACGTTCCTGTCCGAGATGCGCGACTCCGTCGGGTCCGTGCTGCTCGCCGACGGGGTCACGCCCGAGGACGCGAGTATGGACCAGGTGATGGAGGCGATCGAGAAGCTCGAGAAGGGCTCGAAGGACGGCCAGATCCGGCGCTTCACGGGCAACGACTACGGAAAGGACATCCTGAAGGGCGACTCGCACGCCCTGCTCGGCTGGTCCGGTGACGCCGTACAGCTCACGATCGACAACGAGAACATCCGCTTCAAGAAGCCGGACGTCGGCTTCATGATCTTCACGGACTCGATGCAGATCCCGGTCGGCGCCCCGCACGCGTTCACGGCGGAGAAGCTGATCGACTTCTACTACGACCCGGAGATCCAGGCGCTGCTGACGGCCTACCTGAACTACGTGCCGCCGGCGAAGGGCACGAAGGAGGTCCTGATCGCGAAGGACCCGGAGATCGCGGAGAACGACCTGATCTTCCCCGACCTCACGAACGCCCACAACTTCAAGACCTTCCCGCCCGAGCAGGAGCGCGAGATCGACGAGGCCTTCCAGCGTGCGATCGGTGCGTGACGCGCACACGTAGCAGCCTCCTGCCTTACGCCCTGCTGGCCCCCGGCCTGCTGTGGCTCCTGATCTTCTTCGCCGTCCCGCTGTACTACATGGCGGAGATCAGCCTGAAGACCGGGACGCTCGAGACCGGCTACAGCATGACCTGGCATTTCCAGACGTATGTGGATGCCGTCAAGAACTACGACGAGCAGCTGCTGAGGTCGTTCGAGTACGCCGCGCTGTCGACGCTGATCGCGCTGATCATCTCGTTCCCGCTCGCGTACGTGATCGCGTTCCGCGGCGGCCGGTACAAGAACGCGCTGCTCCTGCTCGTGATCCTGCCCTTCTTCATCACCTACCTCGTGAGGACGCTCTCGTGGCAGACGATCCTCGACGACGACGGGTGGATCGTCAGCTTCCTGAAGACGATCGGTCTGCTCGGCGACGACGGCCGCCTGCTGGCCACGAGCACGGCCGTGATCGCCGGCATCACCTACAACTACCTGCCATTCATGATCCTGCCGCTGTACGCGGCACTCGAGCGGATCGACCCGCGGATGCTGGAGGCCGGCTACGACCTCTACGGGAGGCGCCGTGACGTGATCGGGCGGGTGGTCGTGCCCATAGCCACGCCGGGGATCGTGGCCGGCGTGCTGCTCACGTTCATCCCCGCGGCCGGCGACTTCGTGAACGCCGAGCTGCTCGGCACGCCGCAGACGACGATGATCGGGAACGTGATCCAGAGCCGCTACCTCGAGATCACGGACTACCCGACGGCGGCGGCCCTCTCGTTCATCCTGATGATCCTCATCCTGGTGCTGGTTCTCGCGTACGCGCGCTTCGTGGGCACCGAGGCGCTCACGGGCGCGGAGGAGGAGCCGGCCTGATGGCGGCCGAGTCCGCCACGCTGCGCGCCGGGCGGAAGGTGCTCAACGCGTCGCTGAACGTCTACGCGGCGCTGGCGCTGACCTACCTGCTCGTGCCGGTCGCGATCATCCTGCTCTTCTCGTTCAACGACACGAAGAGCCGCTTCAACTTCGTGTGGCAGGGGTTCACCTTCGAGCACTGGAAGGACCCGTTCAAGTACCGCGACCTGACGGACGCGCTCGTCACGAGCCTCCAGGTGGCGGCGCTCACGACGGTCATCGCCACCTTCCTGGGCACGCTGATGGCGCTGGCGCTCGTGCGCTACTCGTTCCGCGGCCGGTCCTCCACCAACCTGTTCATCTTCATCCCGCTGGCCACGCCCGAGGTGGTGCT
>JAFGJG010000148.1 GCA_016929195.1 Thermoleophilaceae bacterium | reverse complement strand
GGTGAACTCGAGGTCCATGCCGAACGTCTGGCCCTCCTCGACGTTCACCACGCCGTCCTTGCCGACCTTGTCGATCGCGTCGGCGATCACGTCGCCGATCTCGTCGTCGGCGGCGGAGATTGCCGCCACGCGGGCGATCTGCTCCTTGCCGGAGATCTCGTTCGACAGCTTGCCGATGGCGTCGACCACGGAGTCGACCGACTTCTCGATGCCGCGCTTCAGCGCCAGCGGGTTCGCACCGGCCGCGACGTTCTTGAGGCCCTCGTGCACGATGGCCTGGGCCAGCACGGTCGCCGTGGTGGTTCCGTCGCCCGCCACGTCGTTGGTGGCGGTGGCCACCTCGCGGACGAGCTGGGCGCCCTGGTTCTCGAACGGGTCCTCGATCTCGATCTCACGGGCGATGGACACGCCGTCGTTCGTGATCGTGGGCGCTCCGAACTTCTTGTCGATCACGACGTAGCGGCCCTTCGGGCCGAGCGTGACCTTCACGGCGTTGGCGACCGCGTCAACGCCCGATTCGAGCGAGCGGCGAGCCTCCGCGTTGTACTTGAGCTCCTTGTGAGCCATGCGTTTCTATTCCTCCTGAGAAGGTCTCTGGGTCAGCCGACCTTGGCGAGCACGTCCGACTCGCGCAGGACCAGCAGGTCGTCGCCGTCCACGGTGATCTCCGTGCCGCCGTACTTCGAGTAGAGGACCTCGTCGCCCTCGGACACGTCGAGCGGGATGCGCTTCTCGCCATCCTCGTCCCACCTGCCGTCGCCGGCCGCGAGGACCTTGCCGCGCTGCGGCTTCTCCTTCGCGGTATCCGGGAGGACGATGCCACTTGCCGTGGTCTCCTCCTCGTCGATCGCCTTGACGATCACACGATCGCCCAGCGGCTTCAGCTTCATGCGCAGGACCTCCGTTTGGGGTTGCGTTTCGAGTTCTCTTGGCACTCCTAGGCGGGGAGTGCCAGCGCTTGGCACTCTAGCAAGCCGAGTGCCAAACCACCGGGATTCGGGCGGCCTCAGTTCTGCGAGGGCGCGTCCGGCCGCAGCCGTTCGCGGATCTCCGAGGGGCGGTCGGAGATCTGGGAGAAGCGGACGACGGTGACGGCGTCGTCGCTGTCGACCTTGCGGCCGTAGATCTGCTCCAGGAAGTGGACCATCTCGTCGAGCCGGCGGAACTCGGGGTTGTCGTGCTCGATGTCGCGGCGGGAGAGCTCCGAGACCTTCTTGACCTCGACGCTGTCGACGACCGCCTCGAAGATGCGCTCGCGCGGCGAGTGCTGGAACCCGACGGTGATCATCACGACCTCGCCCTTGCGGTACTTCTTGCTCTTGTCGCCCAGCCGGATCGTGGCCGTCTTGCGGCCGCGCTTGAGCTGGTCGATGAAGACCGGCGAGTAGAAGTTCAGTACGAACACGACCGGGCAGACTACATTCGATCCTCGTCGCCCGCGACCAGTGGGACGAACCGGACATCTGCGACCGTGTCCTCCACCCCGTCTCGGAGCCGGAGGAGGAGCTCGCGTCCGCCGCGCGCGACCGGGCATACCAGCCTCCCGCCGTCGTCCAACTGCTCGACCAGGGCCGGCGGGGGCTCGCCCGCGGCGGTGGCGGTGACGGAGATGCCCTGGAACGGGGCTCGGTCGGGCGCTCCCGCGGTTCCGTCGCCGTGGCGGACCTCCACGTTGTCGTAGCCCAGCTCGGTCAGGCGCGCGGCGGCCTCGCGGGCGAGGCTCTCGTGGCGCTCGATCGTGACGACCTCCTCGCAGAGGCGCGCCAGCACCGCCGCGGCGTACCCGGAGCCGGTCCCCACCTCGAGCACGCGCTCGCCGCCCGTCAGCTCGAGCAGCTGCGCCATGACCGCGACGATCCAGGGCTGCGAGATCGTCTGCCCCTCGCCGATCCGGAGGGCCCCGTCGCGGTAGGCACGCCAGCGCAGCTCGTCCGGGACGAACAGCTCACGCGGCACCTCCGCCATCGCAGCGAGCACGCGCTCGTCGGTGATCCCGCGGCCGCTCAGCTGGCGGCGCACCATGCGGCGGCGCTCAGTGGATGTAGTTCCGGAGTCGTCCGGGCTCATGAACGGTCACCTTGCCGCGTCCGAGGGTGACCAGTCCCGCGCGCTCGAGCGTCGCGAGGAACCTGCTCGCGCTCTCGCGCGAGGTGCCGGAGAGCTGGGCGATCTCGGCCTGGGTCGCGCGGATGAGCACGTCGCGATCGCCGGCGCCCTCGGCCTGGCGCGCCACGCACTGGGCCAGGAGCGTGCTCGCGACCCTGCCGGCGACCGTCTGGAACGACTGCTGGAGCAGCCGCTCGGTGGTCTTGCTCACACGCTCCGCGAGCGCCGCGAGCAGCTTGAGGGCGAGATCGGGGTTACGGCGGATCTGACGCTGGACGTCGCCGGCAAGAATCGCCACGGCCTGCGTGTCCTCGATCGCCTCGGCGGTGGCCGAGCGCGTCTCGCCGCGGAACATCGCCAGCTCGCCGAAGAGCTCCCCCGCGCGGAACTCCGCGAGCGCGACCAGCCGCCCGTCCTGGTGCTCGCGCGTGAGCAGCACGGCGCCGGCGCGGATCAGGTAGCAGGTGTCGCCCTGATCCCCCTCCCGGAAGAGGATCTCGCCGCGCTCCCAGTTGCGCGGGACCGCGACCTGCGCGACCTCCTCGAGCTCACGCGGCTCGAGCCCGGCGAAGACCTCGGTGTTCGACAGCAGCCGTGCGGTCTCCTCAGCGGTTGCCATAAGCGCATACTTTCACCTGCACCATGGCCGTTGCGCGCGAACACATGGAGGAGCGCCTGCTGCACGAGGCCGCCGAGGCGATCGCCGGCACCGTCCGCGAGACGCCGGTGGTGCCCGCCGGGGAGCTCTCGCGGCGGGTCGGGGCGCGCGTGCGGCTCAAGGCGGAGAACCTCCAGGTCACCGGCTCGTTCAAGGCCCGCGGCGCCACGAACTCGATCCGGCAGCTCTCGGAGGCCGAGCTCGCCAACGGCGTCGTCGCGGCGAGCGCCGGCAACCACGCGCAGGCGGTCGCGTTCGCCGCACGCGCCGCGGGCTCGCGGGCGCTGCTCGTGATGCCGGAGCGCGCGTCGCTCGCGAAGGTGGCCGCCGTCCGCCAGTACGGCGGCGAGGTCGTCTTCGTCGACGGCGGCTACGACGAGGCGCAGTCCGAGGCGGCGCGGCTGTCCGGCGAGCGCGGCATGCGCGTCGTGCATGCGTTCGACCAGCCCGAGGTGGTGGCCGGGCAGGCGTCGGTCGGTCTCGAGATCGCGCGCCAGGCTCCGGACACGCGCCTGGTGGTGGTGCCGCTGGGTGGCGGCGGCCTGGCCGGCGGCATCGGGCTCGCGGTCGCGGCGGTGCTCCCCGAGGCCCGGGTGGTGGGCGTGCAGGCAGCCGGCTGCGCCCCCTACATCGACTCGCTCGCGGCGCACCGCCCCGTCGGCGCCCGCTCGGCCAACACGATCTGCGACGGGATCGCCGTCAAGCGGCCGGGGGACTACACGCTGCCGATCGTCGAGCGCTACCTCGACGAGGTCGTGACGGTGAACGACGACGAGGTGGCCGAGGCGATGGTGCTCCTGCTGGAGCGCTCGAAGCTCGTCGTGGAGGGTGCGGGCGCGGTGGCCGTGGCGGCGCTGATGCAGGGCCGCGTGAAGCCGCCCGCCGGCGGCGACGTCTGCGCCGTGCTCTCCGGCGGCAACGTCGACGCGACGCTCCTGGCCGAGTGCATCCGCCTCGGCGAGACCGCCGCGCGCCGCCGGATGGTGCTCTCGACGGTGGTCCCGGACCGGCCCGGCGCGCTGTCCAGCCTGCTGGCCGTGGTCGCGGGCCGGGGCGCGAACGTCGTCGACGTGGAGCACCTGCGGGACGGCATCGACCTGCACGTCGGCGAGACGGCGATCAAGCTCGTGCTCCAGACGCGCGGTGCGGAGCACAGCGACGAGATCCTCGCGGCGGCCCGCGAGGAGGGCTTCACCGTGCGCGTCGAGACCGACGCCTAGCCGTGGGGAAGCAGCCGGCTCGGCCGGCTGTGCATCGATGCCTACCGCTCGACGGTGGTCATCGAGGCGGCGGGGTAGCGCTCGCCCTGGACCGCGCCCGGCGGCAGCGCCTCGCCGAGCGCCGCGAGCTGATCCCGGGTGAGCTCGATCTCCGCCGCCGCGGCGTTTTCCTCGAGGTAGCTCACGCGCTTCGTTCCCGGGATCGGCGCGACGTCCTCGCCCTGGTGGAGCAGCCAGGCGAGCGCGAGCTGAGCCGGCGTGCAGCCCACATCCGCGGCGATCCCCTCGACCTCCGCCAGCAGGCGCAGGTTGTGCTCGCGCGCCTCCCCCTGGAAGCGAGGGAGGCCGGCGCGGAAGTCGCCCTCCCCGCCGATCTCGAGCTTGCCGGAGAGCTCGCCGCGGCCGAGCGGGCTGTACGGGACGATGCCCACGCCCAGCTCGCGCGCCGCCGGGACGATCTCCTCCTCGAGCCCGCGGGTGAACAGCGACCACTCGCTCTGGAGCGCCGTGATCGGGTGGACGGCCTCGGCGGCCCGCAGCGTGTCGGCGCTGACCTCGGAGAGGCCCAGGTGCCGGACCTTGCCGGCCTCGACCAGCTCGCCCATCGCGCCGACGCTCTCCTCGATCGGCACGTCCGGGCTGCGGCGGTGCATGTAGTACAGGTCGATGTGGTCGACGCCCAGCCGGCGCAGTGACGCGTCACAGGCCTCGTGGATCCACGCGGGGCTGTTGTCGATCGTCCGGTTGCCGTCCTCGCCGCGCCGAATGGCGAACTTGGTGGCCAGCTCGACCTCGTCGCGGCGGCCGGCGATCGCGCGCCCCACGAGCTGCTCGTTGTGGCCCTGGCCGTACATGTCGGACGTGTCGAGGAACGTGACCCCGATGTCGAGGGCGCGCCGGATCGTGGCGATCGACTCGTCCTCGTCGGCGTCGCCGTAGAACTCGGACATCCCCATGCAGCCGAGCCCGATCGCGGATACCTCGAAGTCTCTGAGCTTGCGCTTCTCCATGGTCATATGCGTACCCAGGTTAGGGAGAAGGAAAAGACGCCCGCGCGGCCGAGGACACCGCTCCGGGGACGGGCTAGACGAGCGCTGACTCGCGGCGCCGGCGGGTCCAGGCGGTTCCCCCGAGCCAGACGGCCAGCGCGACCAGCCCGAGCGGCAGCGCGACGGCGAGCACGCGGATGAGGATCCCGGCGCCGCCGACGAGCAGCTTGCCCGCGTCGTCGACCGCGTCGCCGATGCCGCCGGCGCCCGAGTCGCCGTCCTCGGCCACGAGCGAGACGGTGACCGTCGCGTAGTTCGTGGCGAGCCGGAGGTCGCGCAGGCGCGCGCGCAGGCCGCGGATCTCGATGGCCACCAGGTCGAGCCGCTGCCTGAGGCCCTCGGCCTCGGCGTCGGTCGTGGCGTTCTCGAGCCGGCGCAGCAGGCTGGCGCGTTCGGCCCGCGCGGAGCGCAGGCGGTCCTGGGCCGTCACGTGCTGGCGCGTGACGTCGCGGCCCGACTGGCTCTGAGAGCGGACCGTCGCGAGGCCGGAGAGCTCCCGCAGCGCCGGGCGGAGGCGGGCGGCCGGGATGCGCAGGTCGAAGTCCCCTCCAGCGCTGTCCTCGCCCGTGCTGAGCGACGAGCTGAGCACGAAGCCGCCGAGGCGGTTGGTCACGGCGGTGACCTGCTCGGCCAGACGCTCCATGCGGTCGACCGGGGCGCCCAGCTCGAGCGCGACCGAGCGCTCGATGCGGCGGTCTGAGCGGCCGGGCACGAAGCCGGAATCCGCTGCCGCCTCCGGCGCGGCGCGCATGGACTGGACGGCGCCGCCACCGCTCCCGGCGCCATCGCTCGGGGCTGCCTCCAGCATGGCCGCGCCGCCCTCGTCGTCGTCGCCGCCTCCGCCGGAGCCCCCTCCGGGGAGTGCGATCACCGCGACGCTCAGCGCCACGAGCAGCATCCCGGCGAACCCGACGGCCGGGATCAGGCTCCTCAGCTGGGGGCTCGGCAGCCAGCGCCTCCGTGCCTGCGGGAACCCGGCCTTCACGCGCTCGCGCATCAGCAGCGCGAACTCCGCGTCCGGGTCGGGCGCGTCCGAGCGCAGCGCGAGCGCCAGGTCCTGGAGCGCGCCGACCTCCGGGTCGGGGTCGCGCGGCATGTCGCGCAGGGCGTCGTCGATCGCGAGCAGGTCGCGCTCCATGGTGCTGTCAGGCGAGTTCATCGCAGGCCTTCCTCAGCTTGGTGACGGTCCGGTGCAGCCGGGTGCCGGCGTTCGACTCGGTCATGCCGAGCACGCGCGCGATCTCGGCGTTCGAGAGCCCGCCGGCGAACTTGAGCGCCACCATGTCGCGCTCGCGCGCGTCGAGGGTGGCCAGTGCGGCGCGGACCACGTCGCGCCGGATCGCGAGCTCGGCGCCCTCCTCGGGGCCTGGGAGCGTCCGGTCCTCGCGGGCGGGGTCGAGCTCCGTGTGGCGCCTGCGGCGCCGCAGCTCGTCGAGCGCCGCGTTGCGGGCGATCCCGAACAGCCAGGCCTCGACCGTTCCCCGGCCGGGGCGGTAGCTCGAGCGCTTGCGGTAGGCGCGCTCGAAGGCCTGGGCGGTCACGTCCTCGGCCGCCGAGCGGTCGCGCAGGAGCGACGCGACGTACCCGTACACGCGCGTGAAGCAGCGCTCGTACAGCTCCGCGAAGGACTCCTCGGCCGGCACGGCGAGCGGCGGGCGTCCCGCGATCGTCGCGCTGCTCCCGGCCTCCATGTCGGTACTACGGCCGGGGCGCCGATTCATCACGCACCTTCAGTGAAACATGTCGTGCACGGGAACGCTTCAGATTCCTTCGCAGGAGGCCGATGAGGACCCTGGTGAAGCGGATCATCGTTCCCGTGGCGCTCTGCGCCGCCCTCGCGCTCGCCGTCGTCGGCCACGCGGCCGCCGACGAGGAGCATGTGGCCCAGGCCTGGGCCACGGTCAACGTCTGCGATCCCGCCGCCAACCAGGTGGGCGCCCGCGTGAGCGTGACCGGGAGCGGCGGCGACGAGACCATCTGGTCGCGCATCTCGCTCCAGTGGTACAGCGAGGCGCAGGCCGCCTGGCTGCCGGTGGAGGGCGCGCCCAGCTCGACGTGGCTGGAGGTCGGGTCCGCCCGCCAGACGTCGCAGCAGGCCGGGTACACGTTCAACCTCGACCAGCCCGCCGACGGCCGCACGAAGCAGATCCGCGCGCTCGCCGAGGTGCAGTGGCGCGACGGCGCCACCGTGGTCCGCTCGACCTCCGCCGTGACGCAGGCCGGCCTTCCCACCGATGTCGGTGGCAGCCAGGCCAGCTGCGCCCTCTCCTAGCCGGAGCTGTCGAACAGGCGCGGGTCGTTCGTGATGACCCCGTCCACGCCGAGCCGCTCGAACGCCCTGATCCTCGCGGCGTCGTCGACGGTCCAGACGTAGATCTCCCCGCCCGCGCCGTGCACCGCCTGCACGAGGCGCGGGGTCACGAGCAGCCGGTTGGCCATGATGGCCTCGCAGCCCTTCGCGTTGATGCGTGCGGCGGCGCGCGCGGGCATGCGCGCCCGCATCCAGTGGATCACGGCGTACGCGGGGACGGCCAGCGCCGAGCGCGTGTAGTCGCGCCTCACCCGCGGGACCGACCAGCCGCGCCGCAGGCCGGGGTCGAGCTCGCCGAGCCGGTCGAGGCTCTCGACGTACATCGTCGAGACGAGCGAGCGCCCGGCCAGCCCGCGCGCGTGCAGCCCGTCCACGACCTCGCTCTCGTAGCCCGGGAGCTTGAGGTCCACGTCGAGCTGGAGGTCTGCGTACTGGGGGCCGGCGAGGTGGTCGAGCCCCTCGGCGAGGGTGAGCGGCTCGCGCTCGGCCGCGTCCTCGTAGTCGTGGGCCAGCACGAGCCGGCCATCGGGCACGCGCAGGACGTCGAACTCGATCATGTCCACGCCGTGCTCGAGCGCGGCGCGGAAGCTCTCGGCGGTGTTGCCGGGCGCGACGTGGTCGGCTCCCTTGTGACCGACCCGGATCACGGCTGGCAGGTGGGGCACCAGTAGGTGGTGCGGTTGTCGTCGCCCTGGCCGCGCGCCCTGATGATCGTGCTGCAGCGGCGACAGGGACGGCCGTGGCGCTCGAAGACCCACGGGTCGCGCTGCTGGAAGCCGCCCTCGGCCGAGGCGCGCATCAGCGGCCGGATGGCCGCGACGATCTCGACGGCGCGCCCGTCCGAGATCTCGCCGACCGGCTTCCACGGGTTGATGCCCGCGAGGAAGCAGGCCTCGGCCTTCCAGAGATTGCCGATGCCCGCGATGTTGCGCTGGTCGAGAAGGGCGTCGCCGATCCCGCGGGTCTGGTCGTCCTCGCGCAGGCGGCGCAGGAACGCCTCCTCGTCGAGCTCGTCCGCGAGGATGTCCGGGCCGAGATTGGCGAGCCGCTGGTCGAAGCGCGTGCGCGAGTCGGTCATCAGCTCGAGAACCGGTCCGTCGAACTGCACCACCTCGTGCTCCGGGGTGCGGATCACGAGCCAGGCGCGGCGCGGGCTGCGGCGCCAGCGCTGGCCGCGCAGGTAGACGCCCCAGGCGCCGCCCATGCGCAGGTGCGAGTGGAGGGTCAGGTCACCCTCGAAGCGCAGGAAGAGGTGCTTGCCGTGCGCGTCGACCGAGCGCACGCCGCGGCCGCGGAGCCGCTCCGGCCAGCGGTCGCGGGCGTGCCGCCGCTGAGGCGTCTCGATCGCCTCGATCGGCTTGCCGACGAGCGCAGCACCGACGCGGCGCGCGGCGTTGTGAATCGTGTCGCCCTCAGGCATGTGCGGGCCTCTACTGCTTGTGGTCGCGCAGGCCGGCGCGATACGGCAGCGCCGTGTCGATCGCCCGGTAGCCGAGCGCGGAGGCCAGCAGCACCAGCACGAGGCCCGCGACGCCGTGGACCATGCCGGCGGCGACGAGCAGCACGAGCGCGCCGATCGCGGGACCCCAGACGTGCCAGTCGGGCTCCCAGCCGCGCCGCTCGGGCTCGCTCTCATCCGGTTCGTGGATGTACGCGAGAAGGGGCACCGAGAGTGAGGATAGGACTCACGCGGCTACACTTCCCGCAGGGGCCGGGCAGAAGCCCGGCCAAAGTGGTGCCCCGCGTTTCCGCAGTCGTTGCCTCGAGCACCCTCCGCGTTTCGCAGTGCACATACCCCGGAGGGGGAACCAGATGGCAACAGGAACCGTTAAGTGGTTCAGTGACGACAAGGGCTTCGGCTTCATCACGCCGGACGAGCCCGGCAAGGACCTGTTCGTGCACCACCGCGCGATCCAGGGCAGCGGCTTCAAGTCGCTGACCGAGGGCGCGAAGGTGAGCTATGACGCCGAGCAGGGCCCGAAGGGCCCCGCGGCGGCGAACGTCCAGACGCTCTAGAGCAGTTGGCTTCCACCGCCAAGCGCAAGACGACGATGGCGAAGCTCGCTCGCGAGCGCAAGCTCCTGGAGCGGCGCGCCGAGAAGCAGGCGAAGAAGGAAGCACGCAAGCGCGCGTCCGCCGAGGCCGATTCGGCCTCGGCGGACGACGATGCGGAAGGGGTGCCGGAGCACCTCTAGGGTCCGGTGACGCATGGTCGTCACCGTCCTCATCGCCGGCTCGGTGCTCTTCGGGTACTTCGCCGGTCGCTGGCGGGCCCTGCTGGGCGCAGTCGTGCTGGGCGCCGCGATGGCGGCGATCATCGACCCGTGGGAGGCGTCGAGGCTCTACGTGGGCTTCGCGTGGGCCACGATCGGCGTCATAGCGATCGGGACCGGCGTGACCGTCCGCGCCCTGTTCCGGGTCAGGACTCGACGAGGAGCACGACCGTCTCCGGGATGACGCCGTCGTGCTCCATCGCGGCTCCGGCCTCGGGCGCCTGAAGCGCGGCGATCACCGCGTCGAGGTCCTCGACGTCCATGCTGACGGCCACGCGGGTCCGGTCCTGCGGGTCCACGAACGTCCTTATGTTCGTGACGCCCAGCGGGCCGAAGAACTCCTCCCGCGTCGGCGATCCGAGCCAGTGCTCGGTGTCCTTCACTTCGTGATGCACGACGACGGCTGGCAACGGCGCCTCCTGGCTCTTGGGCTGGGCCGGCCGATGCCGGCCGCGCAACGCTATCCGGCGGGTCGCGCCTACGCGCTGAGCGTCAGCCTTCGCGGGCCCTGCCTGAAGCCGAGCTCGACCAGCAGCGCGCCTGCCTCCGAGCCGACCACCGGCTCGCCGTCGAAGCGCTCGATCCCCAGCCGCGTCACGCGGCCGCGGCGCACCGCCTCGGCGAGCGCCTCGAGGGCCGGCCTGAGCCAGGACTCCTCCGGCTCGCGCAGCGGCACCAGTCCCTTGCCGCCGCGCTCGACGTACAGCGCGGGCTCGGCGTCCAGGGTCACGACGTAGGCGCCCGGCACCCGTGAGGGACGCCGGCCGGACTCCTCCTCGTCCCGCCTCGGCCACGGCAGCGTCGCGCCGTACGGGTTCGCCGGGTCCGTGACCGCCAGCACCTGCGCGCCGGCGGGCTCGTCGGAGCGCAGGCTCCGCAGCCGCTCGATCGCGGCCGGCAGCGCGAACTGCGCGCCCCCGAGGCCCTCGACGAAGTAGCCGCGCCGCGCGGTCCCGAGCGTCTCCAGGTTCGCGAACTCGCCGTAGAGCGCCGCGAAGCCGCCGGGGATGCCCTCGGCCAGAACCGTCTCGCGGGTCACAATCCCGTAGCGCTCGAGCAGCACCTCGGCCACGGCACGCATCCGCGGGCCGTAGGCCGGCGCGTCCGCGAACAGCGGGCCGGTCAGCGACCAGCGGCCCTGCACCTGCGGCGCTCCCGGCCGCCGGCGGCGGGCGAAGCGGCGCCCGGCGTCGCGCTCGCGGCGCGCCAGCGTCAGGCGCGGGGCGCGCAGCGGAGCGAATGCGTCGTTCGTCACCTCGCCGGCCCAGACGAGATCCCAGAGCGCCTCCTGAAGCTCGACCGGCTCGGCGTCGCCGAGGTCCGCGAGCAGATCGGTCCAGAACGCCGCGCCGCCCTCCAGCCGGGCGCGGATCCGGTCGTGGAGGGGTCCGGCGGGCGGCTCGCCCCTGAGGTGGGGCGGGCCTAGCCAGCGCGCGTCGTCGCGGAAGTAGAGCGCCACCCGCCCCGAGTTGCGCCCGAGCGAGCCGGCGCCCACCCAGACGAGCTCGCCGCCCGCGCAGAGCTGGTCGAGCCACGCGGGCGAGTAGGCACCCGCCCGGCGCGGCAGCACGTCCTGCTCCCAGACCTGTGGGGACAGGGCCAGGCCCTGCAGCGGCACGAGCAGCTCGCGCAGCCGGTCGACCCCCGCGCCGCCGGCCGGTGCGGCGTCCACGCCCTGCCAGGCCGGCAGGAGCCGTGCCAGCGCCCGCTGCTCCGCGGGCTCCACCTCGCGCCGCAGCGACGCGAGCGAGGCGCGGCGCAGCCGGCGCAGCACCTCCGAGTCGCACCACTCGCGCTCGGTTCCGCCGGGCCGCAGCTCGCCCTGGACGAGCCCGCCCGACTGCTCGAGCTGGCGCAGCACCGGTGTCATGTCCACGGAGTAGCGCGCGGACGCGCCGGCCGTGGTGAACGGCCCATGTGTGCGGGCGTAGCGGCGCGCCAGCCGCGCGAGCGGCTCCTCGACCTCCTCGAGAAACGCCTCGGGCAGCCCGCCCGGCGGCACGGCGCCGAGGGCGTCGCGGTACAGGCCGGCGTCCTCGGCGGCGATCCAGCGCTCCTCCCCGCCGATCCGCATCCGGATCGCGCGGCGCTCCTTCTCGAGGTCGCCCAGCATGCGCTTGGCGGACACCGCGTCGAGCGAGCGCGCCTGGGCCTCGTCGACGGTCAGGTCGCCGAGCGCCCGCAGCACGTCGTGCAGCCCGTCCACGTTCGCCGCCCGCGCGCGCTCGCTCACCCGCTGGAGGTCCTCCTCCACCTCGGCGAGCGCGTCGGGGTCTATCAGCTCGCGCAGCTCCTCCTGCCCGAGCAGCTCGCGCAGCAGGTCGCGGTCGAGGGCCAGCGCGGCGGCGCGGCGCTCCGCGTTCGGCGTGTCGCCCTCGTACATGTAGGTCGCGACGTAGTCGAAGAGCAGCGAGGAGGCGAACGGCGAGGCGCGCTGCGTCTCGGCCTCCACCAGCGACAGCTCGCGGGTGTGGAGGCCGCGAAGCAGCTCCTCCAGGCCCGGCAGGTCGAGCACGTCGCGCAGGCACTCGCGGTAGGTCTCGAGCACGATCGGGAACTGCCCGTAGCGCTTCGCGACCTCGAGCAGCGACTGCGCCTTGAGCCGCTGCTGCCAGAGCGGCGTGCGCTTGCCCGGGTAGGCGCGCGGCAGGAGCAGGGCCCGCGCCGCGTTCTCCCGGAAGCGCGCACCGAAGAGCGCGGAGCCGGAGAGCTCGCGCACGACCAGCTCCTCGAGCGCGTCCGGCTCGACCATGACGAGGTCGGCGGAGGGCGGCTCGTCGGCGTCGGGAAGGTGGACGATGATGCCGTCGTCCGACCAGATGGCGTCGGACTCGAGGCCGAAGTCGTCGCGGATCCGCGCCGACAGGGCGAGCGACCAGGCGGCGTGCACCCGCCCACCGAAGGGCGACAGCACGCACAGGCGCCAGTCGCCGATCTCGTCGCGGAAGCGCTCGACCACGACGGTGCGGTCCGACGGGACGACGCGCGTGGCGTCGCGCTGCTCGCGCAGGTAGGCCGAGAGGTTGCGCGCCGCGCGCTCGTCGAGGTCGTACTCGGCGGCCAGCTCGGCGGGGTCGCGCTCGACCGCCTCACGCGAGAAGGCACCGATCGCCTCACCCAGCTCCTTCGGGCGCCCGACGCTCTCGCCCTTCCAGAACGGCACGGCGCCGGGGGCTCCCGGGGCCGGGGTCACGATCACGCGGTCGCGGGTGATCTCCTCGATCCGCCAGGTGCTCGCCCCGAGCAGGAACGTCTGGCCCGGGCGCGCCTCGTAGACCATCTCCTCGTCGAGCTCGCCGACCCGCCGGCCGTCCGGCAGGTGGACGCCGTACAGACCCCGGTCCGGGATCGTGCCCGCGTTCGTCACAGCCAGCTGGAGCGCCCCGCGGCGGGCGCGGATCGTGTCCTCGACCCGGTCCCAGACGATCCGGGGCCGCAGCTCGGAGAACTCCTCGCTGGGGTAACGGCCGTCGAGCATGTCGAGCACGCTGTCGAGCAGCTCGCGCGAGATCTCCGAGAACGGGTATGCGCGCCGGACGAGGTCGTGGAGCTCCGGCACGCGCCAGTCGTCGCCGGCCGCCACGATCGCGACCACCTGCTGGGCGAGCACGTCGAGGGGGTTCTGCGGAACGACGGTCGGCTCGATGTCGCCGTCGCGCATCCGCTTCACGACGACCGCGCACTCCAGGAGGTCGGCGCGGAACTTGGGGAAGATCCGGCCCTGCGAGACCTCGCCGACGCCGTGTCCGGCGCGGCCGATCCGCTGGAGGCCGGCGGTCACCGACTTCGGCGACTCGACCTGGATCACCAGGTCCACCGCGCCCATGTCGATTCCGAGCTCGAGCGACGAGGTCGCGACCAGGCAGGGCAACTCGCCCGACTTGAGCAGGTCCTCCACCACCAGCCGCTCCTCGCGCGCCAGCGACCCGTGGTGCGCGCGGGCGATCGCCGCCGGCTCGCCGTCCTCGCCGGCCAGCTCGTTGAGCCGCACGGCCAGGCGCTCGGCGCCGCGCCGGCTGTTCACGAACACGATGGTCGACCGGTGCTCCTCGATCAGGCGGAGCAGCTCGGGGTAGATCGCCGGCCAGATCGAGCGCTGCGTCGCGCCAGCCTCCGCCGTCCCGAGGCCCTGGCCCATGAGGTCGCCGCCGCCGGCCGCGGTGCCGACCGTGTCGATCGCCGGGTGGCCGATGTCCGGGGCGTCAGGCTCGCGCATGCTCTCGACGGGCACGTGGATCTTCAGGTCGAGCGGCTTGCGCACCCCGGCGTCGACGATCTGGCACTCGCGGGCGGGCCCGACCAGGAAGCGGCCGACCTCCTCGAGCGGCCGCTGCGTCGCCGACAGGCCGATCCGCTGGAGCGGCCGGCCGGCCAGGTGCTCGAGGCGCTCGAGCGTCAGGGCGAGGTGGGCGCCCCGCTTCGTGCGCGCGACGGCGTGGATCTCGTCGACGATCACCGCCTCCGTGTCGACGAGGAACTCACGCGCCCGTGAGGTGAGCATGAGGTAGAGCGACTCGGGCGTGGTGATGAGCACGTCGGGCGGCGTGCGGAGCATCGCCTGACGCTCCTTCTGCGGCGTGTCCCCCGTCCGGATCCCGACCGAGACGTCGCCGCCGATGCCCTTCAGCGGAGCTCGCAGGTTCTTCTCGACGTCGTACGAGAGCGCCTTCAGCGGCGAGACGTAGACGAGCCGGGTGCGCCTCGTGTCAGCGGGATGGGCGACCAGGCGGTCGAGGCCCCAGAGGAACGCCGCGAGGGTCTTGCCGGACCCGGTGGGCGCAGAGACGAGCACGCTGCGCCCCGCGGCGATCGCCGGCCACGCCTTCTCCTGAGCGGCGGTCGGCCGCTCGAAGGAGCGCGTGAACCAGTTACGGACCTGCGGTGTGAACGATTCGAGCGGGTCGGCGGGCACGCGACCCACGAGCGTATCGCGTGGGTGATGCCAGCCAGGGGCTCGCGCCCCCGGACCCCCCGCGACACCTGGCCGGTTAGCTAGAGGTTGGCGGGATGACGCACCACGTAGCCCGCCGGCGAGCGGATCTGGGTCGTCCAGCGGTTGCCGGTCTGGTTGCTCGAGCTGGTGTCGAAGCGGAGGCCGGCGACCACCATGTAGGCGTGGCCGGGGTTGCCCATGAGCGACACCCAGCGGCCCGCGCCCGGCTTGCCGAACCCGGCGACGCCGCTCGAGTCGAGCGCCACGTCGAGCAGCCCCGCGCCGTGCAGCGCGTAGCTGACCGAGCCGGAGCAGTCGTAGCCGCTGTCCTCCCAGATCCCGTGGCCGCCGCCGTACTTGTAAGGCTTGGTCGCGATCCGGTTCCCGGCCGCGATGATCCGGACGACCTTGTCCGGGGCGCCGGGCGGCGGCACGGCCAGCCCGTTCGGGCCGATCGTGGCATCCCGGACCGGGAGGTCGGTCTTGACGGGGGACTTGCCCTCGTACGGCCCCGCGAGCGCGGTCGCGGGGAGCAGCGTGGCAACGAGCGTGCAGGCGAGCGCGGTGAGCGCGCGGGTCATCCGTCGGGTCCCTCCTTGGGGGTCAGTCGATCGCCGAAGCGGGGATCAGCGGGCGTGCGCCCGTACAGCGGCGATCCCCGGGTCCCCGAACCGGCAGCATTCGGAGACACGGCGGTTTCTCGATCTGGGCGAGGCTACCCACCCACGCGAAAAACCCTGCATTTGCAACAGATCGCCCAAGCGCCTAGAGACCCTCGGGATGGCGCGCGACGTACCCGCGCGGCGAGCGCATCGTCTCCGTCCAGCGAGTGCGGCCGCGCTTGCGGGCACTCGTGTCGAAGCGCAGGCCGGCCACGATCATGTACGCGTGGCCCGGGTTCGTCCGGATCGTGACCCACGCGCCGCGGCCGCGCTCGCCCCAACCGGCGAACGCGGACGAGTCGAGCGGCGAATCGAGCAGCCCGGCCCCGTGGAGAGCGAAGCTAACCGATCCGGAGCAGTCGTACCCGGTGTCCCGCCACTTCCCGTGGCCGCCGCCGTACTTGTAGGGCTTCCTCGCGATCGCGTTGCCGGCCTCGATGATCGCGGCGACCTCCGGCGGTGCGTCCGCCGGGGGCACGGCCAGCCCGTCCGGGCCGACGCTCCCCGCGGCTGTGGGCTCGGTGTACCCGTCCGTGGGCTCGACGTCGGTCTCGCTCGCCACCCTGCGCACGAGGCGCTGGTCCGAGCGCGAGGCGACCCCGTTCGCGCGCCGGTCCTCGGCGGCCTCGAAGTCGCGCAGGCTCGCCGCGGTGGCGGGGCCGAACTCGCCGTCGGCGGTCGTCTCCTGGCCGGTGCGGTCGAGGTAGCGCTGGAGGGCGCGCACGTCGCTCCCGCTCGAGCCCTCGCGGAGGGTGCGGGAGGCATAGGGGGCGGCGAGCGCGTCGGCGGCGGGGACGACGGCGGCAAGCGCGACGCCGGCCAGGGCCGGCAGCGTACGGTGCATCGGAAGCGGCTGCTCCTTCTCTTCTCTGCGCCTACGGGGTTAGCTGACGGGCTCGCGCCAGAAGAGTGGCGCTACCGGGAATCGACCCGGATTCGCCCCGTGAGGATGTGGTTCCCCCGCTCCCCAGGTCACGACGACCCGGGGACTCGGCTATGACGGTGCGCGGGGCACCATAGCGAGGTGCCCGGTTAGAGGTAGGCCCACGAGGGCATCACAACGACAATGCACTGGTTCAGGCGCACGTTCCCGGCGCTCCTCGTAGCACTCGCGCTCGCCCCGGCGGCCTGCGGCGAGGACGAGGCCGACGAGGCTCGCAAGAAGGTCGAGGACGCGGCCGGCCAGGTGAAGAGCGAGGCCGAGGACCTGCGGGACTCGGTGGACTCGGACCGCGAGCGCGAGCGGAAGCTCGACAAGCTCGAGCGGCAGCTCGACCGGCTCCGCGACCGGGGGGGCGAGCGCGCCGACGACGTCAAGCGCGAGATCGAGAAGCTCCGCGAGGACCTCGAGCGCTAGGCGCTCGGCTCGCGCACCGGCTCCACGTACGCCCTCAGCCCGCGGCGCCGTGCCAGCGCGGCCAGCGGTGCGAACAGCGCGTCCTGCAGCCAGGTCGGCGGTCCCGCGAGGTAGCTGCCCGGCATCAGCAGCTCGCGGATCGTGAGGGCCGACTGGAGCGGCGAGCGGATGTCGAACTTCTCGTCGGTGTCACCGCGCTGGGCCAGCGCCATCATCGTCTCGAAGTAGCGCTCGACCCCGAGCGCCAGGCCGTCGATCGGCCGAGCGTCGACCGTCTGGCGTGCGACGAGCGGCTCCGAGCCCACGTTCCACGGATGGACGTGCGACGTGTTCGCCGGCACCTCCCAGTCGTCGCCCGCCACGGCCTCGTGCTCCACGCCGGCGACCTCGTGGCGGGCGCGGCCACGGACCACGGCCCATCCCTCGGGCCCGTCCGGATGCCTGTGCGCACGCGCGACGAGTCGGCGGCCGGGCGGCACCGTCCACTCGACGACGAGCTTCCCGCCGGTCTGCTCGGCGGTCTCCACGTAGAGAAGCTCGACCCCGGACGGCTCGCGAATCCGGTCACCCGGCTGGGCCATCGGACGAAGCTATCAGCCGCCGGCGAGCTCCCGCGCGCGCCCGAGGACCGCGTCCAGCATCTCCTCGGTGAGCCTCCCGGTGAACGTGTTCTGCTGGCTCGGGTGGTACGTGCCCAGCAGCACGCGCCCGTCGCCGGCCGTGAACTCGGCGCCGTGGCCGAAGCGCGGCTTCGGGCGGATGCCGAGCAGCCGGCAGGCGGCGTCCCAGGCGAAGGCGCCGAGGCAGACGATCACGCGCGGCCCGATCAGCTCGAGCTCGCGTGCGGCGTAGGGGAGGCAGTTGTCGCGCTCCGACGGGAGCGGCTTGTTCGCGGGCGGCGCGCAGCGAACCGCCGCGGCGACGAAGGCGCCGCTGAGCCGCAGGCCGTCATCCCGCCGCACCGACTCCGGCCGGCTCGCGAACCCGGTCCGGTGCAGCGAGGCGAACAGCCAGTCGCCCGAGCGGTCGCCCGTGAACACCCGCCCGGTGCGGTTCCCGCCGTGAGCGGCCGGCGCCAGGCCGAGCACGTAGACCCGCGCGCGCGGATCGCCGAAGCCGGGAACCGGCCGGCCCCAGTAGTCCTCGTCGCGGAAGGCGGCGCGCTTCTCGCGCGCCACGCGCTCGCGCCACTCCACGAGCCGCGGACAGCGGCGGCAGCGCGTGACCTGCCGCTCGAGGCGCTCTAGTCCTTCAGCTTCTTGCCGGTCGTGAACAGCCACTGGGCCCAGAGGTAGGTGGGCACGGCCAGCGCGGCGGTCACCCCGAGCGACAGCCAGACCGACACGTCGGCCTCGCCCAGGAATCCGAAGCGCACGGCGTTCACGAGGTAGAAGACCGGATTGACGTGCGAGAGCTCGTGCCAGGGCGAGGGCAGCACGTCGATCGAGTAGAAGACGCCCCCCACGAACGCCAGCGGGAGGATCACGATGTTCGCGATGAAGGTGGTGTGGTCCCAGGTCTCGGCGTAGATGCCGACGACGAGCCCGAGCGAGGCGAACAGGATCAGCCCGAGCACGACGGCGGCGGCGAGCGCGAACGGACGCTCCACCGGCACGCCGACGAGGATGGCCGCGGCCACGAGCAGCGCGGAGCCGATCGCGAGCGCGCGGAACAGGCCGCCGACCGTGTAGCCGAGCGTCATCTGCCACGGCTTCATCGGGGCCGAGAGCACGTCGTTGATGTAGCGGTCGAAGCGGGCCTGGAAGATCGACGAGGCGTTGTTGGCGTAGGCGGCCTGGACCATCCCCATCGTGATCAGCCCGGGCACGATGAACACCTCGTAGTCCACGTCGCCGACCTGCTTGATGCGGCCGCCGAGCGACAGGCCGAACACGAGGATGAAGAGGAGCGACGAGACGACCGGCGCCAGCACGGTCTGCGTCCACAGCTTCGACACGCGCAGCGTCTCGCGCCGGCACAGCCAGAGCATCCCGGTCACGACCTTGCCATCGCCTTCACGTAGACGTCCTGGAGGCGATCGACGGCGAAGCTCTCGCGCAGGCCCGCTGCGCTGTCGCGGGCGATCAGGTGCCCGTCGCGGATCAGCGCGATCTCCTCGCAGAGCTCCTCGGCCTCCTCGAGGTAGTGGGTCGTGAGGAGGATCGTCGTGCCCTCCGCGTGCAGCTGCCTGATGTAGCGCCACAGCTCGGTGCGCAGCTCGAAGTCGACCCCCGCGGTGGGCTCGTCGAGGATCACGAGCCGCGGCCGGTGCATCAGCGCCCGCGCCAGCAGCAGCCGCCGGCGCTGGCCGCCCGAGAGCTTCGGCGCGCGCGTGTCGCGCTTCGCCTGGAGGCCGAACGCGGCGATCATCTCCTCCGCGCGCTCCTCGGCCTCGTCGCGCTGCATGCCGAAGTAGCCGCCGTGGTAGGTGAGCGTCTCGCGCACGGTGAGGAAGCGGTCCAGGTTGATGTCCTGCTCGGCGAGCCCGATCCAGGAGCGCGCGAGCAGCGAGTGCGCCGGCTCTCCGAAGACGAGCACGTCGCCCTCGGTGACGCGGATGAGGTTGCAGACCGCGCTGATCAGCGTGGTCTTGCCGGCCCCGTTGGGGCCGAGCAGCCCGAAGAAGGCGCCGGCGGGGATCTCGAGGTCGAAGTCCTCGATCGCGAGCGTCCCGTCGTCGTAGCGCTTGGTCAGCCCGCGCAGCTCGAGGGCGGGCGCGTCGTTGCGGTACACCGCTTCGAATCTAGCGGGGTGCCTCCGCCGTGAAGCAGAACTGGAGACAGGCGAAGTAGAAGGCGCCGGCCTCGGCCAGCGCCCGCTGCTCGTCCGCCCACGCCGTCGCCTCGTCCGTGCCGACGAACTGCTCGACGAACGGGACGAGGAAGCCTCCGTAGGTCTCGCCGGAGAGCTCGTTCGTGGCGAACGGGTGGGCGTCCATGCCCACCTCCTCGAAGCCGGCCGCGCGCATGAGCGCCCCGAGTCTGCGCGGCAGCGACGGGTGCGTCAGGTGCGCGTCCCACGCGGCGAGGACGCGCTCCATTCGCGCCTCGTCCTCGGTCCGCATCGAGACGGTGGCCCAGTCCACGTCCCAGACCACGAGCCGGCCGCCCGGCCTGAGCGCGCGGCGCAGCTCGCGCAGGGCGGCATCCACGTCCGGCACGTACTCGAGCACCTGGACGCTGAAGGCGCGGTCGAACGCGCCGTCGGCCACCGGCAGCGCGGTCGCGTCGGCCTCGTGGAACTCGAGGTTCTGGTGGCCGGCCGACCGCTGCTTCGCGACGGCCACGCTCGCCGCGCTCAGGTCCACCCCGGTCACGGATCCGCCGGCGCCGACCTCCGCGGCCAGCTCCAGCTCGAAGAAGCCCGGGCCGCACCCCACGTCGAGGATCCGGTCGCCGGGCTCCGCCCCCAGCGCAGCGCGCACGAGGCCGCGCCGGCGCGCCATGTCACGCCCTCGGTACGCCTGCTCGAGCTGCCTGACGATCCCTTCGCCGAACTCGAGCTGGGCCATCGCTCAGCCGAGCGCCCGCCCGTAGTGCTTCTCGTAGTACTCGCGGTACTCGCCCGAGCGGATCGGCCCCCACCAGTCCTCGTTGTCGCGGTACCAGTCGACCGTCCGGCGGAGGCCCTCGTGGAAGCGCACCTGCGCCTCCCAGCCGAGCTCGGAGCGGAGCTTCTCCGACGACAGCGAGTAGCGGCGGTCGTGGCCGGGCCGGTCGGTCACGTGCTCGATCAGGGACTCGTCGCCGCCGGCCAGCTCGATGATCCGCGAGACGACCTCGAGGTTCTCGCACTCGTCCGGGCCGCCGACGTTGTAGGCCTCGCCCGGGCGCCCGCGCTCGAGCACCGTGTGGATGCCGCGGCAGAAGTCCTCCACGAACAGCCAGTTGCGGACCTGGCGGCCGTCGCCGTACACGGGCAGCGAGTCGCCGTGCAGCGCGTTCAGGATCATCAGCGGGATCAGCTTCTCCGGGTACTGGCGCGGCCCGTAGTTGTTCGAGCCGCGGCAGATCACGGCCTCGATCCCGTACGTGTGCGCGTGCGCCGAGACGAGCAGGTCGCCGGCGGCCTTGGTGGCCGAGTAGGGGGAGGAGGGGTCGAGCGGGGACTTCTCGGTGAACGAGCCCGAGGCGATCGAGCCGTAGACCTCGTCGGTCGAGACCTGGAGGTAGCGCGGCACCCTGAGCTCCCGCGCAGCGTCGAGCAGGTTGCCCGTGCCGATCACATGGGTCCGCGCGAACGCCTCCTGGTCCGCGATCGAGCGGTCCACGTGGGAGTCGGCGGCGAAGTTCACGACCGCGTCCACGCCCTCCATCACCTCGCGCACGACGACCGGGTCCTCGATCGCGCCGACCACCAGCGGCACGTCGTCGGGCAGGTTCTCGCGGCGGCCCGCGTAGGTCAGCTTGTCGAGGACCACGACCTCGTGCTCGTCCTTCACCAGCCGCACGTACGTGGATCCGATGAAGCCGGCCGCGCCGGTCACGAGCAGCTTCACGCGTGCACCTCCCGCTCGGCCAGGTACGCGTCGAGGCCCTCCTGCCACGGCGGCAGCAGCGGTGCGCGCTCGGTGCCGAGCACCGAGTAGGCGGGCCGCTTGGCCGGCACCGGGTACTCCTCCGTGGTGATCGGCTCGAGCCTGCAGTCCACGCCGGCGCGCTCGAAGGCGGCGCTCGCGAGCTCGAACCACGAGCACTGGCCCGCGGCGGCGGCGTGGTGGATGCCGTAGTCCTCGCCCGCCGCGATCTCGATCAGCGCCCGGGCGAGGTGCCCGGTGTACGTGGGGCAGCCGACCTGGTCGGCGACCACGCGCGCCTCGTCGCGCTCACGGCCGATGCGCAACATCGTGTCCACGAAGTTCTTGCCGCCCGCGCCGAACAGCCACGACGAGCGGACGATGAAGTGGCGCGGGTTCGCCCCCGCCGTGGCCCGCTCCCCGGCCAGCTTCGAGCGCCCGTAGCTCGACTCGGGGTTCACGGGATCCGACTCGACGTAGGGCTCGGTCTTCGTCCCGTCGAAGACGTAGTCGCTCGACACGTACAGCACCGCCGGGGCCGCCGCGGCGACGATCCCGGCGGCCTCGCCGTTCACGCGCAGCGCCTCCTCCGGCTCTGACTCGGCGCCGTCCACGTTCGTGTAGGCGGCGCAGTTGAGCACCACGCCGGGACGCGCCTCGGCCACGGCGTCGCGCACCGCCCGGGCGTCGGTGATGTCGAGCTCGGAGCGCGTGAGGCCGACCGCGTCGTCTCCGAGCAGCCGCATCACGTCCTGGCCGAGCATCCCGCCGGCCCCGACGACGAGCGCCCTCACAGGATCTGAACGTCCGCGTTGTCGCCGACCACGAACCGGTACGCCTTCGGCAGCGCCGGGCCGCGCCGGATGCTCACGTTCTTGCCGATCAGGCTCGCCTCGATCCGGTACGCGAGGTCGCTCACCGACGAGCCGGACAGCACGATCGAGTGCTCCAGCTCGGCCTTCTCGATCCGCACGTCGTCGCCGATGGCGGTGTAGGGGCCGATGTAGGCGTCGGTGATCCGCGACCCCCTGCCGATGATCGCCGGCCCGCGGACGGTGGCGCGCTCGAGCCTGGCGCCCTCCTCGATCACCACGCGTCCCTCCACGCGCGACTCGATCACCTCGCCGTCCACGCGCTCCTGGAGGTCGTCGAGGATCAGGCGGTTGGCCTCGAGCATGTCCTGAACCTGGCCGGTGTCCTTCCACCAGCCGTGCACGATGTGCGGGTCCACGCGCAGGCCGCGCTCCACGAGCGCCTGGATCGCGTCCGTGATCTCGAGCTCGTCGCGCCACGACGGCTCGATCGAGCGCGCGGCGTCGAAGATGGCGGGGGTGAACATGTAGACGCCCACGAGCGCGAGGTTGGTCTTCGGCTCGGCGGGCTTCTCGACGAGCCGCGCCACGCCGCCGTCCCCGTTCAGCTCGGCCACGCCGTAGCTCTCCGGGTCGGGCACGGGGGTGAGGAGGATCAGCGCGTCCGGGCTCTCGCTGCGGAAGCTCTGGACGAGCTCGACGATGCCGTCGCGCAGGAGGTTGTCGCCGAGGTACATGACGAAGGGCGACTGGCCGAGGAACGGCTCGGCCGTCAGGACGGCGTGCGCGAGACCACTCGGCGCGTCCTGCTCGATGTACTCGATGTTCAGCCCGAAGTCGGACCCGTCGCCCACCGCGTCGCGGATCTCGCCGCCGGTCTCCGGCGCGACGATGATGCCCACGTCCTTGATCCCGGCGGCGGCCATCGCCTCCAGGCCGTAGAAGAGCACCGGCTTGTTCGCCACCGGCACGAGCTGCTTGGCGCTCGTGTGGGTGAGCGGCCGCAGGCGCGTGCCCTTCCCGCCCGAGAGGATCAGGCCCTTCAGCTCTTCCATTCAGTACACGCCCTCGAGCTTGCGATGGTCCCAGGTCACCACACGGGAGGGAACGAAGCGCAGGCCGACCCGCTTCTGCGCCTGCGCGGCCACCATTTGGCGGATCTCGGGGCCGAGGTCGCCGGCGTAGCGCTCGAAGAGCGCGAGGCCGTACGACTCCACGGCCGTGGGATCGCGCTCGAGCTTCACGTCGCACTCCATCATGACCCCGCGGAGCTCCTGGTACTGCACCCCGTCCTCGATCCCGATCGTGGCGCGCGGGTCGCGGTCGAGATTGCGGGCCTTCTGGGACTTCGCGTAGGTCCAGCCGATCAGGTCCGCGCCATCGGCCACGAACCAGAGCGGAACCATGTGCGGCCGGCCCGCGGGGCCGATGGTCGCGCACTGCATGACCATCTGCTCGTCGAGGAACGAGCGCAGCTCGTCGTCCGACATCTGGATCAGTTCGCGTCGAGAGGGCACGGCGATTCGGCCGCAGGGTAACCGGGGGCATCGTCCGGCGGCGAACCGGGTAGTGCCACACGCAACTTGCTTCGCCGTTGGACACAGGAGGAAGGGATGCCGCCGAGTGGATCGCGGGCCGCGCTGGCCTCGCTCGCAGCAGTGACCGTCACGATGTGCGGGGCTGCCGCCGACACGTCGGCGGCCTCCGGTGCGCGGGCCGTCGTGTCCGCCGACGCAGCCCGCGCGAAGGGCTGCCACACACAGTTCGTCGGGCGGACCAAGCGGACCGCGGTGGTCCGCGCCCGGGCCGCGGCGGACGGCCTCGTGCGCGCGCGGCTGAGCGCCCGCGGCGACTGGGACCTCGGCGTCTTCGACGCGCAGACGCGCCGCTACGTGGCCGGCTCGGCGAGCTTCGGCGGCCACGAGGTGGCGGAGGGCTTCGTTCGCAAGGGCCAGCGGCTGCTCGTGCAGGCGTGCCGCTTCAAGGGCCGGGCCGCCAGGGCGCGCGTGGCCGTGCGCTTCGTCGCCTCGAAGGCGGGGCCGGCGGCAACGACCCAGGTCGTCACAGTCTCCACGCCCTCGCGCGCCGACAAGCGGCGCCTCCAGGGCCTCGGCCTCGACCTGACCGAGAGCGGCGGGGCCCGCTCGATCGACGTGGTCGTGTCGGGGGACTCCGGCCTCCGTGCGCTGCGGCGGGCGAAGTTCTCGTACCGGGTGAAGGTGGCCGACCTTGACGCGCAGTCGCGCCTCTACCAGCGGGCGAACCGGCGCTACGCGCGGGTGGCCCAGGCCGGCAGCGACCTGCCGAGCGGCCGGACGGCCTACCGGCACCTGGCCGACTACGAGCTCGAGCTGAAGCAGCTCGCGCGCCGCCATCCGCGGCTCGTGAGGCCGATCGTCCTGCCCCACCGGACCCATCTGGGCCGTGACGTGGCCGGCATCGAGATCGCGCGCCACCCGCTCGACACCCGGGACGGCAAGCCGATCTTCGCCAACATCGGCGTGCACCACGCCCGCGAGTGGCCGGCCGGCGAGAGCTCGATGGAGTGGGCCTACGACCTGCTGCGCAACTACGGCAGGTCGCGGCGCACGACGCGGCTGGTCAACGCCACCCGCAACATCGTGATCCCGATCGTGAACCCGGACGGGTTCAACATCTCGCGCGAGGCGCCGGACTTCCCCGCCGAGACGGAGTTCGACCCGCAGTCGTACGAGATGAAGCGCAAGAACTGCTGGCCGGACCCGCAGAACCCCGGCCCGTGCGAGGACAACCCGACCGCCGGGGCCTACCTCGGCGTGGACCTGAACCGCAACTACGGCGGGTTCTGGGGCGGGCCCGGAGCGTCCACCCTGTCCACCGGCGAGACGTTCCGCGGGACAGCGCCGTTCTCCGAGCCGGAGAGCCAGAACATCCGCTGGCTCCACTCGGAGCGTCAGGTCACGAACCTGATCACCAACCACACGTTCTCGAACCTGCTGCTGCGCCCGCCGGGGGTGGTGGACGTGGGGCCGCCGCTCGACGAGCCGCTGCTCCGCGACCTCGGCGCCCGCATGGCGGCGCACAACGGATACAAGAACGAGCCCAGCTACGGCCTCTACGACACGACCGGGGCGACCGAGGACTGGACGTTCTGGTCGGCCGGCGGCCTGGGCTACACGTTCGAGATCGGCGACGTGGACTTCCACCCGCCGTTCCAGGACGCGGTCGTGGGCGAGTACCTGGGCCGCGCTCCCGCGGCCGGTGCCGGCAAGGGCGGCAACCGCGAGGCGTACTACGAGATGCTCGCCTCCACGGCCCGCTCGGCCGACCACTCCGTGATCACCGGGCGCGCGCCGCGCGGCTGGACGCTCAAGATCCACAAGAGCTTCATGACGTCCACGTCGCCGGTGTGGCAGAACAACGCGGGCACCGAGATCGGCGACCCGATGCTGTTCCCCGACTCGCTCACGAGCGAGCTGCGCTCCGAGGGCGGGTCGTTCCGCTGGCACGTGAACCCGTCGACCCGTCCCGTCGTGGCGGGACGCGACGGGCGCAATCCGGCTGGTCCGCCGCAGGCGAACATCGCGCTCGCCAACCCCGCGGGGCAGCCTGCCGAGAACACGGAGAACTTCCCGGCCGGGCCGAACGAGGCGATCCCGTTCGCCGTCCAGGGCCCGCCGGCCGTGGACAACGGGCGGATGACCGTTCACATCCAGTGGACCGACCCGGAGACCGACTGGGACCTCTACATCACCGACTCGGCGGGCGAGGTCGTCACGCAGTCGGCGTCGTTCGGGGACACGAACGAGGACGCCGTGCTCGTGGACCCGCCGCCCGGCGAGTACGTGGCCCACGTCGTGAACTACGACCAGGTCGACGGCGCGCCGTTCGACGACTGGTCGGGAGGCGAGGTCCAGTTCCGCAGCCCCACGCCGCGAGTGGTGAACGGCAAGGAGGCGTGGATGCTCACGTGCGAGGACGAGGCCGGCCGCGTCCGCGGAAGCCGCCGCGTGGTGGTCGACCGCGGCCAGAGCGTGAGCGTCGGGCGTGTGTGCACGCGCTCCGGGGCGTACGCTGCCAAGCGAGACTGACGGAGGAGAGGAAGCCGGAGGCGGGCGCGCCGGAGGGCGCGCCCGCAGCCGGGCGCGGCCGCCCGCTAGCCCTTGACGGCGCCGGCCAGCGCCTCCGCGGCCTCGAGCACCGCGGTGCGGGCGTCCTCGGGCTCCAGCACCACGGCGTCGCCGGCCGCCTTGAGGATCTCGCGGGTGAGCCACTGGTGGGATGCGTAGGTGCGCTCCACCACCACGGCTCCGTCGGAGAGCTCCTGCACCACGCGCCGGTCCTCGCGGGCCCAGCGGGCGCGCTCGGGTGAGATCCAGATCCTGGCGGTGTTCGAGGAGTCGACCTCGCCCGTGGCCAGCCAGCCGTGCACGTCGGGCTCGACGCCCTCGCGCGGCTCGTAGGTGTCGTCCAGGGCGGTCGCCTCGCGGATGCGGTCGAGCCGGTACGAGCGCGAGTCGTCCCTGCCCGTGTCCCAGCAGTGCACGTACCAGCCCTCCTGGCCGTTGGCCAGCT
>JAFGJG010000016.1 GCA_016929195.1 Thermoleophilaceae bacterium | reverse complement strand
GAGGAAGCCGCCGACCTTGGCCTTGGCGTACATCTCGCCGGCGCGCTCCTCGAAGCGGCGGATGAGCAGCATCTTGCTCAGGACGAGCCGGCAGGTCTCCTCGTCCGGAAGCGAGTGGGTCCGGGCCTTCAGCTCGCCGTTCTCGGACTTCTTGCCGGTACTGGCGCTCTTGGTGGCCATCGCTCGGACTGTACCCGGTGCCCCCCGAGCGTCAGTCGTGCCGCGCCCGCGGCCCCCGATCGGGGGGTTCGGCCGATTTCGCCGGGGGGTGCCGTCACTTATGCATCCATGTGATGCACAACTGACGGCACCCCCGTCAGCGCAGCGCCTCGGCCGCCTCCTCGAGCTTGTCGTCGCCCCAGAACACCCGGTCGCCGACGACCACGCTCGGAACACCGCGCACCCCGCGCTCGTAGGCCTCGGCCGTGGCCTCCTTGAGCCGTTCCTTGACGGACTGGGTTTCGATCGCCTTGAGGATCGCGTTCGGATGGAGCTCGCAGGCGGCCGCGGCGATGAGGACGTTGTCGACGTTCGAGAGGTCCTTGCCGCCGGCGAAGGCCTGCCGGAACGCGGCGAGCGAGAAGGCGACGGTGCGCCCGATCTGCTGAGCGAAGATGGCCGCGCGCATGGCGTAGAGGGAGTTGGCCGGCCAGGGGTCGGGCCAGCGGATCGGCATGAGGCCGCGGTCGCTCGCGCGCTGCTCGACGTCCGCGATGCCCTCGGCCCGCTTGTCCGTGACGGCCCACGACCGGCCGCCCGACTGCTGCCAGATACCGCCTAGGAGGATGGGCTGCCATACCGGCGTGACGGGGAGGACGTCATGGATGCGCTCCGCCGCCAGATAGGCGTAGGGAGAGGCGAGGTCGAAGTAGAAGGTCGGCTGCTCGGTGGTCATTCGTTGGAGAGCGGGAAGACGCAGCGGTAGGGGCGCGAAACGCTGGTGGCGGAAGAGGTGATAGTGCTGCCGCCGTAGATCACAGTTGTGAGCCCTTCGGCACCTACCGAGAGGACGTTCGCCGTCCACTCGGGTGTCACTGGGTCGTAGGCGGAATTCAGCAGTTCCACGAGCAACGGCAAACGGCCACGGACGTTCTCGCACTGCGCGTCGGCCGCATCGAACGTCATTGCGGCCCGAGGAGTTTGTTCTACGCAGATTGCGCCTGTGGCGCGCGCGGAACCTGGGCAGTCAACGATTAGCTCCGAGAGCACGCGACCCTGGAAGCGCAGCGAGTTCGGTACCGGGGCTAGACGGGCTTCGTCTACCTGGACTCCGCCGATGCTTCCCGGCTCGATCTCCCTTCCGTTCAGACTGCGGTTTCGCACGTCGCGACCGAGGATCGTTCCGTTCCGAAGATCCTTGCTGCGGACACTGTTATTGACGATCTGCGGGCTGCCGATGCGGAGCGCCGCATACGAGGTGCCTCCAAGCGCAACGACCAGCGCGAGAGTCGCGACCACATTCGCGTACGTCAGGTGGCTAGACAGACGGCGAAACAATTCGCGCAGAAGGTACTAACCGGTCGAATCACCCGCTGACGATGACCCGGGCGACAGGTGATCGTCCGGTCGTGAATGGGTAGCCCCCCTCTGCGGGAATGAACGCGCGCAAGCGGTACGGGACTCGCCCTCGCGTCCCGCCGAACCGGTAGACGAAGCGCCAGCGGCCGGTGGAGTCGGCCCGCGTGGTCGAGAAGGTCCGGAATCTTCCACGGAAGTACGCCTGAACCTCGATGAGCTTTCCGGACGCCGGAAGTGGTCGCGTTCGCACTCTTCCGCTCAGTCGCACGGACTGGCCGTTTCTCAGGCGCCGCGGCCTGGCTCGTAGCGAGCTCACGGCCGGAACACTCATCGTGAAGTCAGCCGTCGCCGATCGGATTCTGCGGGAGCCCGAGTAGCGGAACCTGAGCACGCGGTTTCGGGTCGCACGAGCGATGTACGTGAACCGGCCCTGGCGGTCGGTTCGCGCCACTCCGACGGGGACCAGCCCGACGGCGTCTCCGGGGGAGTCGGAAGACACCTGAATCGTCGCGGCGTCGAGCGGCTGGCCGTCGGGATTGCTCAGCCTTCCGTGCAGACTGATTCTCGACCCGTATCGTGCTCTGCTGTGCCGAAGTAGGCGCACGCGGCGTCGCTTGCCATGCCGATGCAACTTCCGGCGCCCGACGACCAGACCGGTGGCAAACCGCGCCGGCAGATCGATGGTCGCACGAGCGCCCGTTGTTCTGCGGTCTGTGGAAGCCTCGTTGCCAGCGTGATCCCGGACTCTTGCGCGAAACTCGTATGCCCCAGATCGGAAACGCTCGTCGTCGACATACGCGACGAGCGCTGAGCCTTCACGCGCCGCAGCGAGCGCGTGCCAGGTGTTTCCGTCGCGCTTGCGGATTTCGATCTCGCCTGTGTCTACGCCGGAGTGCGAATCTGAGGCACGCACCGCGACGCGGAGCGGATCGGTTTCGCTCTGGGGCTCGAACGCGAGCGATGGGGGTTCCTGGTCCAAGCGCAGGAATACGGGGTCAGACGCGCCCAGGACGAATGACTGGTTTCCTGCCGCGTCTTCGAGCCAGATCTCGAGCGAGTGCGCCCCCGATCCGTTCACTGTGAGGTTCGCGAGCGTTTCCGTACTGCCGCTGACTTGCCCGGTCTCACAGCCCTGGGGTCCACAAAGGCGATACCAGGCGCGCACAATGGGAGCGTGGGTCTGAGGTGGCTTCTGCCAGCGGATCGTGAACCTGTTGGAGCGACGCCAAGCCTGTCCAAGGTCGACCGACGGGCGGACGCGTCCTGGGGGCTCGTTGTCGATACGAGCGTCGTAAGCGACCGTTCTGATGTTGCCGGCTGCGTCCTGGGCGCCGACGCTCACCCGGTACTGACCGCTCGTGATCCCGAGCGTTCCCACGGATAGCGGCCCCGCGTGATTCGCGCAGGGTTGGGGGCTCGTGTATCTGCATGCCCACGGAGTCGACCGCGTTTGAGATCCGACCGTCACCCACGTCCGGGCGACACCCGTGTTGTCCTGGCCGCTCACAGTGACCGCTTGCTCGCCCCGCACCCACCGGCCGCTCACCAGCGCCCCGCTCGCCGACACCGTGGGCAGCGTCGGGTCGTCGATCGTCACGACCGAGGCGGTCGTGTGGAACGTCGCTCCCGGCTGGCAGCCCGCCGCGGCGCCGCAGGCGATCATCTGCTGGAGGCGGGTCGTTCCCGCGGGAATCGTCACCGGTATCGAGGCGGTCCGGAGGTCGAGGCCCGAGACGGCGCAGCCGAGGTTGGGCTTCACGCCGAGCAGCGGCGTTCCGCTCGGCAGGGCCGCGAGCCAAGCCCCCCAGGTGCAGTTCCCCCGAGCGATCCGGCCTGCCCAGCGCAGACCCGTGATCCGCGTTCCCGGCGGGGCGCTGAAGGTGTGAGCCGAGTAGCTCAGCCCGGCGCCGGTGGCTCGGGGGATCCGGTCGCTCACGCCGGTGTTGTCGCCGCCCGTGCTCGGGCAGACCGCGTACGAGCTCCCGGGGATCGACGTCGATGGCGTCCACGCCTCGGCCGCCGACGGCCCGCCGAGCGCGGCATCACACGACACCACGGTGTAGGGGCGAGCGTCTGCGGCCCCACACGATCCCGCGACTCCGACCAGCGCGCAGACGATCGACGCCCCTCGGAGGCGTTTCCTGCTTCCTGACAACTGCATGACCCTCCCGTGCGACGGCTGTTACGGATGTGGCTGTCCGGTGCAAGAGCACCGGGCGCCAAACTCGCCCCCGTCGACGAGAGGTCGCTGCTCGACGAGGCTGCTACCCGGGAGTTATGTCACCTTATTACTCCGGCGCATCTGCGCAAAACCGGAGTGGCTCTTTTTCAGCCGTGGATGAGCCACCCGTCCGTCGCCCGGGCCGCCTCCATGACGGCCTCGGCGAACGCCGGGTGGGGGTGAATGATCCGCGCGACTTCCGGATAGCCGCCCTCGAGCTCGCGCGCGTTCACCAGTTCCTGAATCAGGTCGGCGGCCTTCACGGAGACGATCGAGGCGCCGAGCAGCTCGCCGTGCTTGGAGTCGCCGACGATCTTGACCATGCCGCCGCGGTCGCCGTAGACGGTGGGAGCCCCGACGGCGCCCATCGGCACCTTCCCGACGACCACTTCGTGGCCCGCTTCGCGCGCCTCCGCCTCCGTCAACCCGAACGAAGCCACCTGCGGGTGGCAGAAGGTCACGGCCGGTACGTACGCGTAGTCGATCGGGTGCGTCTCCCTCCCGGCCGCGTCCTCGACCGCGATGATCCCCTCGTCGGAGGCCTTGTGGGCCAGCGCAGGCCCGGGGACCATGTCGCCGATCGCCCACACGCCCTCGCGTGAGGTGCGCAGCCGCCCGTCGACCTTGATGAGACCGCGCTCGTCCACCTCGATCCCCGCCTCCTCCAGCCCGAGCCCCTCCACGTCGGGGCCGCGGCCGGCCGCGATCACGAGGTAGTCGAACTCCTCGGCGGAGCCATTCACAGTGACCGAGACGGACGCATCGCCCGGCGACACGTCCTCCACCTTCGCCCCCGTCTCGATCTTCACGTTCTGCTTCGCGATCTCGCGCGCGCACGCCTTCGCGATCTCGGGCTCCTCCAGCGGAAGGATCTGATCCAGCGCCTCGACCAGCGTCACCGACGTGCCGAGGCGGCCGAAAGCCGAGGCGATCTCCGTCCCCGAGGCGCCGGCGCCGATCACGCACAACCGCGACGGCTGCTCGTTCAAGAGCCACATCGCGGCGGTGTCCAGCACGCGCCCGCCGAACTCCAGCCCGAGGATCGGCTTCGCCACCGAGCCGCACGCCAGGACGACCCGGTCGGTCTGGATCTCGGTCCCGTCGAACTGCCCGCCGATCTTCACGTTGCCGTCGTCGGTCACGGAGCCGAAGCCCTCGATCAGGTCGATCCCGTTCTTCTCGAACAGCATCCCGACGCCGCCGGTCAGGGTCTTGATCACCTTGTCGCGGTGCTTGACGGCGCCGCCGTAGTTGACAGACGCGTCCGAGACCTCGATCCCGAACGACCCGGCGTGCTCCACCTCCGACATCACCTCGGCCACGCGCAGGATCGCCTTGGCGGGGATGCAGGCCTCGTTCAGGCAGCGCCCGCCGGTGTTCCCCTTCTCGACCACGGCGGTCTTGAGGCCGAGCTGGGCGGCCCGGATGGCGCCCACATAGCCGCCCGGCCCCGAGCCGATCACGATGCAGTCGTAGCGTTCCTCCGGCACGGGCGGTGAGGTTATAGACGCTGAGCTAGTTGAGCCCGGCGCGGCGCACGAGCGCGTCGGCAGCATCGACGACGCGGGCCACGCTCTCGACCACGGACACGCGCGGGGCCAGCTCGAGGCCCGGCGGCACGCCCTCCCCGCCGAGGATGAGGCCGACGTCGCCGCCCGCCCCGAGCACCGAGTCGAGCACGATCGGCACGCGCCGGCCGGCCTCAGGCATGGTGGCGGTCAGCGCGAACAGCGACGGCCGGTGCTCCTCGACGATGCCCGTCAGCGCGCTGGTCGGCACGTCCGGGCCGAGCTCCAGGACCTCGTAGCCGGCCGACTCGAGGAGCTTCGCCGCCATGTCGAGCGCCATCACGTGCTGCTCGCCCTCCACGCCGGCCAGCATCACGCGCTGGTCCACGCGGTGCTCGGGCATCCCCGCCAGCTCGTGCGCGAGCACCAGCACGCGTGTGGCGATCGTCGTGGCCAGGTGCTCGTGGGCGACGCTGATCTCGCCCGCGGCCCAGAGCACGCCGACGCGGTGCATGGCCGGCCGAACCACGCTGTCGTAGAGCATCGCCTCGTCGAGCGTCAGCTCGAGCGCCTCCCGCGCGATCTCCTCTGCGCCCTTGAGGTCGCCCGCCAGGAGCGCCATCCCGAATCGATCCGAAAGGGCCTCGGCCACCAGCCGCTTGCGGAACTCGTCACGGCCGTGTTCCACACCGGAGAAGCTAACGGGCGTCAGCGCCCGGGGCCACCGCTGACACGGCCCGGCCGCAGCGGGCGCACGTGCGTGCGGACGTGCTCCAGCACACGCGCGAGCTCGTCCCGGTCCGCGCGCGAGAGGTGCTCGCTGAAATGGCGGCGGATCCCGTCCCTGTGCACAACGCGTGCGGCGTCGAGCGCCTTCCTGCCGCCGGGCGTGATGAACACGAGCACGCGCCGGCGGTCCTCCGCAGGCCGCTCACGCCGGACGAAGCCCGCCTTCTCCATGTTGTCGATGACGCGGGTGAGCCCGCTCTTCGAGTGGAGGATCCGTTCGGCGACCTCGTTCATGCCCAGGCCCTCGGGCGCGTCCTCGAGGTGGACGAGGACGTCGTACCAGCGGATCGACATCCCGCGCGCCTCCATCAGCTCCGCCTCGAGGATGTCGGTCAGCGCCCACGAGCACTCGAGGAACACACGCCAGGCGTGGGCTCCGGGAAATGGCTCTCGGCTTGACACGAAATAATCCGATCTGCAAATGTTCGCAACAGGACTAATGCAAATCGTAGCATTTCAGAGGGAGGCAGGATGAGCACCATCTTCGTTCGCCACGACGTGGCCGACTTCGACACCTGGAAGCCCGGGTTCGACGATCACGGCTCGGTCCGCCGCGAGTACGGCCTGACGGACGTGGGCCTCTACCGCGACGTCGAGAACCCGAACTCGGTCACGATCGTGCTGACCACCGACGACGTGGCCCGCGCGCGCGAGTTCATCGGCTCGGACGACCTGCGCGAGACGATGCAGAAGCTCGGCGTGACCTCCCAGCCCGACGTCTGGATCACGAACGACGCCTGAAGCCGCACCGGTGCGGTCGCGCCCGGTTGAGAGGCGCGACCGCATCCCTCTCTAGCCTGCGCTGTTCTCACGGGGACCCATGAGGCGCGCACTCGTTCTTCTCATCACGGCCGCGCTCGCGCTCGCCTGCGCGCTGCCGGCCCATGCCGCGAAGCGGAGGGTCCCGCACGGCTTCTACGGCGTCATGTGGAACCGCGCCGGGACCGAGGCCGACGCCGCCACCCGCGACGCCCAGTTCGCGCTGATGGCGAAGTCGGGCGTCGAGTCGATCCGCACCGTCTTCTCGTGGGCGGCCGCCCAGCCGCTCGCCGGCAGGCCGCCCAGCTTCACGGAGACCGACCAGGTGGTGGCGCTGGCGGCCGCCCACCGCGTGAGCGTCCTGCCGGTCGTGATCTACACGCCGTACTGGGCGCGCGACCACCCCGGCTACTTCAGCTCGGGCCCCAGGCTCCCGGCCGACTACTCCGCCTACCTCACCGCGCTGATCGGCCGCTACGGCCCCAGGGGGACGTTCTGGACGGAGAACCCGAGCGTCCCGAAGGTTCCGATCCGCACCTGGCAGATCTGGAACGAGCCGCACTTCGAGGACTACTGGCACACCGAGGGCGGCGAACCGTGGGCCGAGCGCTACACGCTGCTCCTGAAGGACGCCTACAGGGCGGTCAAGAGGGCCGACCCCGGGGCGACGGTCGTGAACACGGCTCTCGCCAGCTTCCCCTGGAAGTACCTCAAGAGCATCTACCGGGCCGGCGGCGCGAAGTACATGGACGTGGTGGCGATCAACCCGTTCACCGTCTACCCGTGGAGCGTCATCCGCGGCGAGCGGCTCGTCCGCAAGGTGATGAAGAAGGCCAGGCAGGGCCGCAAGCCGATCTGGATCACCGAGGCCACCTGGCCGTCGTCGAAGGGCAAGGCTCCCGGCAAGGAGCGCGCCTCGTGGCAGCTCAAGTGGGAGACGAACGCGAAGGGCATGGCGCAGCGCCTGCGCCAGGTCTACGACCTCACGGTGAAGCGCCGCAAGCGCGAGCGGATCGGGCGCGTCTACTGGTACACGTGGGCAACGAAGTACGACGGGAACGACCTGTTCGACTACGCCGGCCTGCTCCGCTGGGACGGCACGGCGTTCGCGAAGACGCGCGCGCTCGCCGCCTACGCGGCGTCCGCGCGGAAGAACCAGGGCTGCCGGAAGACCGCGGCGGGCCGCTGCCGCTGAGCGCCTAGGCGCCCGGGCGCTGCGGCATCTGGATGCGCGCCATCGCCTTCACGAGGAACCAGAAGAGCGTGCCGGCCACCGCCAGCACGGTCAGCGACAGCAGCACGGCCGCGAGGTTGTTCGCGGTGAGCAGCCAGAGCGAGGCGATCACGAGCGCCAGCGCGAGCAGCGTCTGCATGCCGAGCACCGCCCAGTAGCGCGCCCGCCACATCCCGGCGGCGACCAGCACGAGGATGACCGTGCCCACGATCGTCGTGCCGGTCTTCTGGCCGTCGCCGGAGTCGTAGTCGGCGACGAGCGCGACCACGTTGGCGATCGCGAGCAGCACCGCGACCACGAACGCCACGGTGACCGCCGTGGGCCGTTCCCCCGGAGCGAGCGGCGCGAGCGCCGCCCGCGCCTCCTCGTTCTTCCTGCGCGAGCGGGCGTAGCCGCGCTCCATCGCCGCGGCCCCCGAGCGCTTCCTCTTCTGCGGCCTCCTAGACATCCGGCAGCGCCGCACGCAGGGCCGCGGCCGCGGCGCGTGGGTCCGCGGCGTCGCGGATCGCCCTCACCACCACGATGCGCTCCGCGCCCGCTTCGGTCACCTCGCGGACGTTATCCATGTCGATCCCGCCGATCGCGAACCAGGCCCGCCCGGCCGCGCGGGCGGCGGCGTGGCGCACGTAGCCAAGCCCGGCCGCGGGCCTTCCCTCCTTCGTGGGCGTCTCCCAGACGGGGCCCACGCTGAGCTGGTCGGCCTCGCCTCCCAGCGCCCGCTCGAGCTGCTCGGGCGAGTGCGTGGAGAGCCCCACCAAGAGCTCGGGGCCGACCTGCGCGCGCACCGCCTCCACGGGCTCGTCGTCCTGCCCGACATGCACGCCGTCGAATCCGCACTCGAGCGCCAGGCCGGGCCGGTCGTTCAGCCACAGGAGCGCCTCGTGCTCGTCGCAGAGCCCGCGCAGCTCGGCAGCCGCTTCACGCAGCTCGTCGTCGACCGCGGACTTGTCGCGGAGCTGCACCATGTCCACCCCGCCCGCCAGGGCGGCGGCGGTCACGGCCTCGAGCCGCGGGTGGATGTCCGTGACGAAGTAGAGCCGGGCGCGGTGAAGCCGCCCGCGCCGGGCTTCTCCCGCGGCTCCCGCCGAGCCGCTCAGCGTCCTACGGGACGGCCCGCGCGGCCGGCAGCGAGATCGGGTCGCCGGTCGGACGCTTGACCTTGCCGCGGTTGCGCTGGTACCAGCGCTTGAGCGAGCGGTACTGCGGATAGGTCTTGTTCCGCGTGGTCACGAGCGCCGTGTTGAAGAACGAGAACTCGAAGCGCTTCGGCGGCGCAATCAGGAGGTACTGGAGGAACGACTTGACGCGCGGGTTCTTGAGCGCGATGCCGTACGCCTGCGGGAGGTACTTGGACCGCTTCTTCGCCGAGAGGGCGCGGTGCCCGGTCGCGAAGTAGCCGTACTCGGTCAGGTAGAGCGGCATCTTGCCCCCGCCGCGCTTGCGCAGGCCGCCGGACTTCTTGAGGCGGTCGAGCGCGCGCGTCAGGTTCGAGAGCGTGCCGAGCGTCGCGTTGTCCTTGCCGGGGCGCTTGTAGTTGGGCGCGTGGGCGAAGTCGTACGGATGGTGTGCGTAGCCGTCGGCCTGCACCTTCGGGCACTTGCGGATGCGCTTGTACTTCTTGTTCACGCACGCCAGCTGGCGCAGGAACGCGATCGGTGCCACCGAGAGGCCGGCGCGCGCGTACGGGCTCGTCTCGCCGATCAGGATGTCGGCGTCCGGGTCCGCCTTGCGGATCTGCGCGTAGGCCTTCACGTAGAGCGAGCGGTAGAGGTGGCCGCTCGGCGGGTTGAGCCACGACTTCCAGTTCGGCTCGTTCCAGACGCTGTAGCGGTCCACACGGCCGGCGAAGTGGGTCGCGGCGAGCTTCGCGAACTGCGCGAACTTGCTCACGCTCGGGCGTACCGGGCCCTTCCTCTTGTTGCCGGCGGCCCAGGCCGGCGCCGGCCCGTTGATGTTCAGGTGCACCCGGACGCCCTGCGACGCCGCCGCGTCGATCAGGTTGTCGTAGAGGCCGAACAGCCAGCCGATGTCCTTCGGCTGCTTCTTCTTCCTGGCCTGCGTCTGCGGCATCACGTTCGCCCAGCCGAGGCTCACGCGCAGACGGGTGATGCCGAGCGCGCGCAGGTGGTCGAACGCGCGCTGACGATCGAAGTAGGTGGGATTGACGAAGACCGCGTCGTCCTGGAGCGCGAGCTCCATCTTCTTCGCCGCCGAGGCCTCGCCGCCGTCGCCCTGGCAGGCGGGCAGCACGACCAGGGTGGCCAGGGTCGTCATGAGGAGCAGGCGGCTCCGGAACGATCTCATCTGCGGACGTGTCTCCTTAACGGCGCTGTCGGGTGCTGTCAGGGCGTGACGGGCTTCTTGACACGCCGGTGGCCACTGATCGTGACCCTGTAGGTACGGACATTCGCCCCGCCCACGCTGAGCACCTTCCGGAAGTACCCGGCGGAGCTGAGGCGCGCCTTGCCGAGCGGACGGTAGCGACCACCCCGGCGGCGGGACTCGATCCGCGCCACCGCACGGGCTCCGGTCCGGAGCCCGCCGAAAACCTCCACGCGGCTCGACGAGAGCAGACGCACGAACACGGGCATGCGGAAGGCGTCGTACACGCCCTTCTTCGCCCTGCCGCTCGCGAAGCGGAGCCCCATCTGGAAGCCGGAGTAGCGCTGGAAGCGGCTGCCCGGCTTGAGGCCCTCGTCGCGCAGCGTGTACTGCGAGTAGGAGCGCACGCGGCGGTTGCGGAAGGCGATCCACTCGCTCTGGTCCATCATCCCGGGGACGCGCCTGATCGCCGTCTGGAACGGGTCGGGCGGATCGGTCTGGAAGCCGAACTCCGTGAGCCAGATCGGCAGGCGCCGCGGCAGCTTGGCGCGCCGGCCGAGCAGGTCCAGCTGCCTCGTCATCGTCGACAGCCGCGTGATCGGCACCTCACCGGCGCGCGGGCGGGCCCTGAGGCCGGCGCGCGGCAGGTAGGGGTGGAGTGCGATGCCGGAGGTGGGGATGCGCTTGACCTTCTTCGGGCAGCCGCGCGCCTTCGCGGCCGTGCCCCGGTAGGGGCGGTAGGCGCGGTCCAGGCAGACCATCTCGCGCAGGAAGTCCGTGGGCGTGAACTTGCTCCTCGAGCCGGCGCCGAGCGGCATCAGCTCGCCGAGCAGGATCGTGTCGCTCCCGTGGCCGGTGTCGGCGAGGCCGCCACGGCCCGCCAGGTAGAGGTTGCGGTAGAGCGACGGGGCGATCGGCACGCCCTTCCGCGAGCGCTGGGGGGCGAGCCAGCTCGCCAGGTTGGCCTCGTTCCAGATCGACCACAGCTCCACCCGCGGCAGCCCGTTGTAGTCACCCGAGTAGCGCCGGCCGACCGCCTGGGCGAACTGCCGGAACTCCTTGCTGCTCGGGCGGTAGATGCCGTCGTGCGGGGACTTCGTCACCTTCTTCACGGCCCAGTCGGGGGCGCGGTTGCCGATGACGAGGAACGGCGTCATGCCGCGGGCGACAATCGCCCGGACGAGCGCGTCGTAGGCGGCGAAGTCGTAGCTGGCGGGGTCGGCCGAGTCGAAGCCGGTGGGCTTGCGGCGCACGCGGGGCGAGATCTCGTTCCAGTAGACCTGCGCCTTGATCACGTCGGCGCCGAGCGCGGCCATCTCGTCGAGCGTCTGGTCGCGCACCGCGCCGCCGGAGCGGAACAGCAGGCCGTCGTCCTGCATGATCGTCACCTGCCTGCTGTTCGCGTGCGCGGATCCGGCACCCGCCGCGAGCACGGCGAGCGCCAGAGCGCATAGGAAGATGGTCCTGAGGGACTTGGTCATGATCTGAGAGCCGGCCTCCGTCTCGAGGGCATTGCGGCCGAGGTCCACCCGGAACACTTGCCCTCCGCCCGAGTTGCGCGTGGGCGGTCCAGAACGTCTAGCAGATCGGCTAGCGTGCCCTTCAGATCCTCATGGGAATCGGCACCTCAATCTTCCTGATCGCGGTGGGCGCCATCCTGCGCTACGCCGTCACGGCCACCGTCCAGGGCATCGAGCTCCAGACCGTCGGGCTGATCCTGATGATCGTCGGGATCATCGGGCTGGTGATCTCGCTGGCGGTGATGTTCCTCGTGAACGACCGTCCCCGCTCGCCGGACGAGTACCCCACCCGGCGATACGATTGAGCGCGTAGGTACGGGAGCTCGGGGAACGGGCTGAGAGGGCGGCTGCGGCGCCGCCGACCGTGGAACCTGAACCGGGTAATGCCGGCGAAGGGAAGGTGATGAGAGTGCCGCGCAACACTCGCTACGACGCCGTCGTCATCGGCGCGGGCCTGATCGGCCTCGCCACCGCGTGGAGCGCCGAGCGGCGCGGACTCAGCGTACTCGTGGTCGAGCGTGCCGACGGGCCGGGCGCGGGCGCCTCGGGCGTGGCGGCGGGCATGCTCGCGCCGGTGACCGAGGCCGACTTCGGCGAGGAGGCAGGAGTCGCCCTCGGCCTCGCCGGTCGCGAGCGCTGGCCCGCCTTCGCGGCGCGGCTGGAGGAGCTGACCGGGCGCCCGACGGGCTTTCGCGAGAGCGGCGCACTCGTCGTGGCAGCCGACCGCGACGACGTCGAGGAGCTTCGCCGCCTGCACGAGCTGCAGGTCTCGCTCGGGCTCGACAGCGAGTGGCTGACGCCGTCCGCGTGCCGCCGGCTTGAGCCGTGGCTGTCGCCTCGGATCGCAGGCGGCATGCTCGCCGCCGGCGAGGCTCAGGCCGACCCGCGCGCGACGACCTTCGCCCTCGCCGAGGCGGTCGGCGAGGTGTCCTACGGCTTCGACGTCGAGACGATCGAGAACGACGGCCGGCGCGTGACCGGCGTGCGCGGTCCCGCGGGCGCGATCGAGTGCGAGCGCGTGGTGGTGGCGGCCGGCGCGTGGTCGGGCACGCTCGGCAAGGTCCCCGTACGCCCCGTCAAGGGTCAGATCCTCGAGCTCCACGGCCGCGGCGGCGAGCCGCTCGACCGGATCGTCCGCAGCCCGCGCTGCTACCTGGTCGGACGCGGCGACGGCCGCGTGGTCCTCGGCGGGACGATGGAGGAGCGGGGCTACGACACGACGGTCACGGCGGGCGGCGTGCACCGGCTGCTGGAGCACGCCTGGGAGGTCATGCCGGAGACGGACGAGCTCGAGCTGCGGCGGGCCGTCGCGGGACTGCGGCCGGGCACGCCGGACAACCGGCCGATCGTCGGCGCCGGCGACCTCGCCGGGTTGTTCTGGGCCACCGGGCACTGGCGCAACGGCGTCCTGCTCGCTCCGCTGACGGGCGATGCGGTGGCGGACCTGCTCGTGGACGGGCGCCTGCCGGCCGAGCTGGCGGGCCTCGGCGCCGACCGCTTCGACCGCGCCGGGGTGGGCGCGTGACCTCGGTGCGGATCAACGGCCGGCCGCACCGGCTGCCGGACGGCGCGACGGTCGCCCAGGCGGTCCGCGAGTCCGGCGTCGAGCCGGGCGGGCGCGGCGTGGCAGTGGCGCTCGACGGCGAGGTGGTGCCGCGCGGCGAGTGGGACAGGACGCAGGTGGCCGAGGGCCAGGAGCTCGAGGTGCTCCACGCCGTGCAGGGCGGCGACGGCAGCGCGTTCACCATCGCCGGCCGCGAGCTGCGCTCGCGGCTCGTGCTCGGCACCGGCGGCTTCCGCAACCTCGAGGTGATGACCGCCGCCGCGCGCGCTTCCGGCGCGGAGATCGCGACGGTGGCGATGCGCCGCGTGGATCCCTCGGCTCCGGGCTCGATCCTCGACGCGCTCGCCGCGGCCGGCTGCGAGGTCCTCCCCAACACGGCGGGGTGCTTCACCGCGCGCGAGGCGGTCACCACCGCCCGGCTGGCGCGCGAGGCACTCGGGACGGACTGGGTGAAGCTCGAGGTGATCGGCGACGACAGGACGCTCCTGCCCGATCCCGCCGAGCTGCTGGAGGCGGCCGAGACGCTCGTGGGCGAGGGCTTCACCGTGCTCCCTTACACGAACGACGACCCGATCCTGGCTCGCCGGCTGGAGGACGCGGGCTGCGCGGCCGTGATGCCGCTCGGCTCGCCCATCGGCAGCGGCATGGGCATCAACAACCCCTACAACCTGCGCCTGATCGTGGAGCAGGCGCGCGTGCCCGTGATCCTCGACGCCGGCGTCGGCACCGCCTCGGACGCGGCGCTCGCCATGGAGGCCGGCTGCGACGCGGTGCTCCTCGCCAGCGCGATCTCCCGCGCCGCGGACCCGGTCGCGATGGCATCGGCGATGCGCAAGGCCGTGGAGGCCGGCTTCGAGGCGCGCGCCGCCGGACGCATCCCGCGGCGGCACTACGCGCGTCCCTCCTCCCCCGAGGAGGGCGTGGCCGAGCTGACGCAGTGAGCGAGCTCGCGCGCGGCCCGTTGGACGAGCTGGCGGACCGCTGGCGCGCGGGCTGGGCGCGCGGCGGCTTCGACGCCTGCTGCACGCCCGACGTGAGCTACGAGGACCCGACGGCGCCGCAGCTGCTGCGCGGAGTGGACGCTCTGGAGCGTCACGCCCTCGGGCTGCGCACTGCGTTCCCCGACCTTCAGATCGAGGCGACGGCGCCGCCGCTGGGCCGCGGCGACCACATCTGCATGCCGTGGCGCGCGCTCGGCACCCATCGCGAGGACCTGGGCGCGATGCTGCCCGCCACCGACCGCTTCGTGACGCTGCACGGCGTCCACTACGTGGAGCTGACCGACGGCGCGGTGCGGCGCGCACGCGGGTTCTTCGACCTCTATGACGCGGCGATCCAGCTGGGCCTGCTGCCGGAGCGCGGCGGGCTCGGGGAGACGGCGCTGCTCCTGCTGCGCGGCTTTGGCCTGCGCCGCCGCCCCGAGCCCGGCCGGTAGGTCACCGTCACTTCGTGACGGTGACCGTTCCCTCCATGCCGGGGTGCACGGTGCAGACGTACTTGATCGAGCCAGGGGCGTCGAACTTCTGAGTGAAGGCGTCGCCGGACGCGATGCCGCCCGGGTCGCCGGACTTGAAGTCGGGTCCGGGGCCGGAGTCCTTCGTCACGTCATGACCGACGGAGTCGTCGTTGGTCCACGTGACGGACCCGCCCTTGGCGACGGTGATGTTGCTCGGGTTGAAGGCGATGTCCTTCATCGACACCTTGGCGCTCGCCTCCGCCTCGGCGCCGCCGCTGCCGCCTCCGGTCGTCTCGGCGGGCTTCTCGGTGGTCGTGGCGGCCGACCCGGAGTCCCCGCCGTTGTCGTCGTCGTCCCCGCCGCAGCCGGCCGCCACGAGGCCGAGCGCGAGACTGGCGCAGATCGTCGCTAGCAGAGTCTTCATGGTCCTCCAAGGGTCGAGTGCTCCGGCACATGATGGCGGGTACGCAGACGAGACCCGAACGCCTTGTCCATCAGCGCCAACTTGCGCTCAACGCAGGGGCCCCGAGTGCCGAACAGACCGGGGAGATGACCACCCTGCTCGCCAAGCCGCCCGGCGAGCGCCACGCCCAGCCCGCTCCCGCCGCCGAGGAGGTGAAGACGCGCAGCACGTGGCGCTACCTGCCGCATGCCCTCGCCGTGACGCTCGGAACCGTCGCGGCTCCGCTCGCGTCCGTCGAGCTGGTCCAGATCCTCACCGGCGAGACGTCGATCATTCTCTCGCTCGTGGTCGCGGGCGCGCTGTCCGTCGCGGTTGCGAGCGCAGGCTCGTGGCTCTGGCAGCGCCGTCCCGAGAGCCGGGACATCCTCTTCGGCGACCTGATGCTGTGGTCGTGGGCCCGGCGCCTGCGAACCGAGCGCCGCCTGCGCCGCACCCGGGACCTGCTGGAGGGCGCGGCCGCGCGCGACCAGGAGCACCAGATCGAGATCCTCGAGCGCCTGGCCCAGGCGCTCGACGCTCGTGACCCCTACACGCACGGTCACTCGCAGCGGGTCGCGCGCAACGCTCACATGATCGCAAGGCGCATGGGCCTGCCCGACGACGAGGTGGCGCGGATTCGCGTGGCCGCCGCGGTGCACGATGCGGGCAAGCTCGAGATCGACCGGGCGGTCCTGAACAAGCCGGGGGCTCTCACCGACGACGAGTTCGAGCTCATAAAGGAGCATCCCGTTCGCGGCGCCGCGCTGCTCGAGGCGCTCGAGGAGCCGGAGATCGTCGCGATGGTGCGCCACCACCACGAGCGGTTGGACGGCAGCGGCTACCCCGACGGCCTGGCCGGCGACGAGATCCCGCTGGGCGCGCGGATCATCGCCGTGGCCGACACCTTCGACGCGATCACCTCCGTCCGCCCGTACCGCCGGCCGCGGAAGCAGCAGGCGGCGCTGAAGATCCTGAAGGAGGAGGCCGGGACTCGCCTGGACGCGCACGCGGTCGGCGTCTTCCTCGCGTACTACACGGCTCGCCGGACCGCGGCCTGGTCGTCCGTGCTGGTCGCCGTGCCGGAGCGCATCATCGGGATGCTCTCCGGCGGCGCCGGGCCGATCGCCCAGGGCGCGGTGGCCACGGTCGCGGCCGCAAGTGTCGGCGGCGCGCTCGTGCACCCGGCCCTCGACACGCAGTCCCAGGCGAACAGCCGTCCGGCGGCGCTCGTGCGGTCGGCCGGAACCCCGGGTTCCCCGGTCGGCACCGACACGCCCGAAACAGGACGGAAGGCCGCCGCCCGGGTGACCACCCGCTCCGAGAGGGCCGCCGGTCGGCGGACGACCGCCGGCCCGGGCGCGACGACCTCCCCGGGTGAAGGCTCGGCTCCGAAGGCCGGCACGGTGTCCGAGCCACGCACGGCCGATACTCCCCCCCGCGTTTCTGAGGGCGGAGCCGACGCGAAGCCCGATCCCGCCGCGGGAGGGGACAATGGGAACGCCTACGGCCGCGACCGGCCCTCGCCGGGCGGCGACACGACGGTCAAGGCGCCCCCGGGCAACTCCGGCCAGGGCAACTCGGGCCCGGGCAACTCCGGCCAGGGCAACTCGGGCCAGGGCAACTCCGGCCAGGCGAACTCGGGCCAGGGCAACTCCGGATCGGGGAGCAGCGGCTCATCGGGCTCCGAAAGCTCGGGGAGCGGGTCGTCGGGGAGCGGATCCTCGGGGACCGGCGGCTCCTCCGGAAGCAGCGGCAGGTCGGGCAAGGGCGGTTGAGCCGCCGCCCGCGCGGTTCAGCCCACGAGCAGCTCGAGCAGCGCCTTCTGGGCGTGCAGCCGGTTCTCGGCCTGATCGAAGACCGCGGAGCGCTCGCCGTACAGGAGGCCCTCGCTGATCTCCTCGCCCGGATGCGCGGGCAGGCAGTGGAGCGCGATCGCGTCGTCGCGCGCGTGGGCCATCAGCGCCTCGTCGAGCCGGTAGGGGGTGAGCAGCTCCCGCTTGAGCTCGGTGTCGTCCTCGTCGCCCATGCTCACCCAGACGTCGGCGTACAGCGCGTGCGCGCCGCTCGCGGCGTTCTCAGGCGACACGGCCGGGCGCCCGTCGAGCGACAGCTCCGGCGGCGACGACACCGCCACGTCCACACCGGCGAGCTCGCCGAGAATCACCAGGGAGCGCGCGACGTTGTTGCCGTCCCCGACGTACGCGAGCCGCAGGCCGTCGAGCCTGCCGAAGCGCTCGCGCAGCGTGACCAGGTCGGCCAGCGCCTGGCAGGGGTGGTGTTCGCGGGTCAGCATGTTCACCACGGGCACGCCGGCGTGCCGTGCGAGCTCCTCGACCGCCTCGTGGGGCCCGGTGCGCACGCCGATCGCGTGGACCATGCGGGAGAGCACGAGCGCCAAGTCGCGGAGGGACTCGCCGCGCGCGATCTGAAGCTCGTCGCCGCGCAGGACGAGGGGGTGGCCGCCCAGCTCGTGCACGCCAACGTCGAACGACGCGCGGGTGCGGGTGGACGGCTTCTCGAACACGAGCGCGACGCTCCTGCCCTCGAGCGCGCGCGACGCCAGCCGGTCGCGCTTCAGCTCGAGCGCCCGCTCGACGAGCCGGTTCAGCTCGTCCTTCGTAAGCTCCGCGCCTGTCAGGAAGTGCCGTGTCAATGCGAGTCCTCAGCTGGAACCTCTACCACGGTCGCGACTTCCCTCCCGACCCGGCGCTTCTCACGACGCGTTCGCGGCTCCTCAAGGTCACCGAGCGCGGCCCCACGCACGCCCAGGTGAACCGCTCGCTGCTGCCGGAGTTCGCGCTCCTGCTCGACCGCTTCGCGTGGGACGTCGCGCTGCTGCAGGAGGCCCCGCCGCGCTGGTTTCGCGCCTTCGCGCGGCGGACGCGCTCGGACGGCGCGCTCGTGCGCACGTCACGCAACCTCCTGCCCGCCCTCCAGTGGCGGCTGGCCGACCTCAACCCGGACCTGCTCGCCTCGAGCGAGGGCGGCTCGAACCAGATCCTCGTGCGCCGTCCCGGACGCATCGCGGAGACACGCCGTATGCGCCTGGCGGAGCGGCCCGAGCGCCGGCGGATGATCTGGTCGCGCGTGGAGCTGCCCGGCGGCCGCGTGTGCGTGGCGAACCTCCATGCCAGCGCCGGTCTGCCGGCGGCCGCGTCGGCGGAGCTCCTGCGCGCGGCGGAGCAGGCGGTCGAGTGGGCCGGGCCCGACCCGCTCGTGCTCGGCGGGGACCTCAACCTCCGCCCGCGCCGCGACCCGGGCCCGTTCGAGCTGTTGCGCGAGCGCTTCGGCCTCGGCGAGCCGACGGGTCCGAACGCCATCGACCACGTGCTCGTCCGCGGACTGGCGACCGAGGAGCGCCCGCACCGGCTCGAGCCGGCGGAGCGCGAGCTCGCCGAGCCCGACGGACGCCGTATCCGGCTCTCCGACCACGCGCCGGTCGCGGCGCGGTTCAGGCTGCCATAGTCCACGTCATGGCTGAGCGACGGAGCACCAAGACGAAGAGCGGCGGCGGCACCCGCACACGGAAGAGCACGCCCCAGGCGAAGCGCACCGCCGCGGCGCGCAAGGGCGGTCAGGCGCGCGGACGTCAGCAGCGTGCGACGAAGGGTGCGGCAAAGGCCGCGAGCGCGGCCACGAAGCCGGCCGAGACGGGCACCGACGTCTCCGCGAAGACGATCGCCGAGCTGCGTGAGGCGCTGCGCCAGAACCTGATCCGCCCGCTCGACATGATGCTGATCACGCGCGAGCGCGTGGAGCAGGCGCTGAGCGAGGCGGTCGAGCGCGGCCAGGTCACGGTCGACGGCGCGCAGGGCATCGCCTCGACCATCATCGAGCGTGGTCGCAAGCAGACGAACGACGTGCTCCAGGACCTCGAGCGACTGCTCGATCGCGGGCGCGAGGGAATCGACGACCGAGCGGGCGACGCGCGCAAGGCGGCGAGCGATGCCGCACGCGACGCGCGCAAGCAGGTCTCCGGCGCTCGCAGCAAGGCCACCCGCGCGGCGTCCCCGGCACTCGCGCAGGCCGACCGCCTGCGACGGGCGGCGGGCGTCGGCCCCAGCTTTCCGATCACCGCCTTCGACGACCTCACCGCCGCGCAGGTCCAGAGCCGGCTGACCGACCTCGAGCCGGCCGAGCTCCGCAAGGTGCGCGACTACGAGCGCCGCAACGCCAACCGCAAGACGGTTCTGAACGCGATCGAGTCGAAGCTCGGGTGACGCGCCCGCAGCGCGGCGACGAGCTCGAGCTTCAGATAGACAGGCTGGCCTACGGCGGCGCCGGCGTGGCGCGCGCCGAGGGCTACGTCGTGTTCGTGCGCGGTGGACTGCCCGGAGACAGGCTCCGGGCGCGCGTGACCAAGTCGAAGCGCTCGTTCGCCGAAGCCGACTCGGTCGAGCTGCTCGACCCGAGCCCCGACCGCATCGAGTCGAGAGCGTCGCACCCCGGTGCGCCCTGGCAGGTGCTCTCATACGAGCGCCAGCTCGCCGAGAAGGAGTCGCAGGTACGCGACGCGCTCCAGCGGCTCGGCGGGTTCGAGGACGCGCCGGTCGAGCCGATCACGGCTGCGGAGCAGCGCGAGGGCTACCGCAACAAGCTCGAGTACTCGTTCGGTGAGGACGAGCGCGGAGAGCTGGTGCTCGGCTTCCACCGTCCCGGCCGCTGGGACCTGATCGACGACGTGAGCGAGGACGTGCTCGCCTCCGAGCGCGTGGACGAGCTGCGCGAGTCCGTGAAGCGCTGGTGCCGCGACGAGGGCCTGTCGGCCTGGGACCGGCGCGACCAATCGGGGCTGCTCCGCAACCTCGTCGTCCGCGAGGGCAGGCGGACGGGCCAGCTGCAGGCCCGCATCGTCACGAGCCCGGGCGACTTCCGGGCCGCGGAGCTCGCCGCGGCCGTGCCCGCCGACTCGGTGCTCTGGACGCGCGCGGCGGGCGTGGCGGAGACCACCCGCGACGGCGAGACCCAGGTGCTCAAGGGGAGCGAGAAGCTCGAGGAGGAGCTCAGCGGGCTCCGCTTCAGGATCTCGCCGGACGCCTTCTTCCAGACGAACACCGAGATGGCCGAGCGCCTGTACGGCGCGGCCGGCGGGCTAGCCGCCCTCACGGGGCGCGAGCGCGTGCTCGACCTGTTCTGCGGGATCGGGACGATCGCGCTGACGCTGGCGCTGGACGCCGGCGAGGTCTGGGGCGTCGAGCTGGTCGAGCAGGCGGTGGCCGACGCGATCGAGAACGCGCGCCTGAACGGGGTGGACAACGCCCACTTCTTCGCGGGCGACGTGCGCACCGCCATGCGGCCGCTGCTCGAGCGCTCCGGCAAGCCGGACGTGGTGGTGGTCGACCCCCCGCGCGCCGGGCTGTCGCAGAAGATCGTGAGGCGGGTGCTCGAGGCCGAGGCCGAGCGCGTGGTCTACGTGTCCTGCAACCCCACCACGCTGGCGCCGAACGCCCGGCAGATGGCCGACGCCGGCTACGTCCTCGAGACGGTCCGGCCGTTCGACATGTTCCCGCAGACGCCGCACATCGAGTGCGTGGCGCTGCTCAGGCGCGCCGGCTAGGCCGGTCCCTCGGTCTCCATCTCCTCGGCGGGCAGCTCCTCGGCCGCGTGGACGCTGCACAGGTAACGGCCGCCCGACTCGAGCGAGGCGCGGATCTCATCGTCCGTGAGCTGCGCCCCGCACTCCTCGCAGGTGCGCTCGATCACAGGGTCGAGGGAATGCTCCTCCAGGTCCACGGCCCTGAGACTAGCCGTTAGGGCGCCACCGCCTTCGCCTCGCTCGCCACGACGTGCTGCACGGGGAGGCCGGTGGCCGCGCGCGCCTTCGACGGGAAGTCGATGTGAAGCCACTTCGAGACCTTGAGCGGCAGCGTCGAGACGATCAGCTCGTCGTAGTCGGAGAAGTTCGTCTCGTCGCAGACGGCCGCCAGCGGGTCCGCGTCGCCGACCTTGGCGTCGCGCACGTCGAGCCCCTCGCCGCGCAGCTCGTCCACGAACGCGCGGCGGTGTCCCTCGGCCTCCGACGCGCCCGAGTGCATGTCGGCCGCCCAGGCGATCCCGTGAGGCGTGGCGGGCACGAGGAGCGTGAACTCGCAGGGCCCGCGCACAGCCCGCGACTGGAGCGCGTCCAGCAGCTCCGGCGACTCGGCGGTGCGGTTGGCGACGACGAGGATCCTGGCCTTCTCGGCCACTTCCCACCTCCCTCTTCGCTTGTGACGGAGGGTACTAGGACAGCATCGGTGCGCACCCGGCCGAGCCGGGTGCTTCCGCTAATACGGAGGAAAGTCCTCGTACCAGGTGCCGAGCGCCCGGAACGCGGCCCAGAACTCGCGCTTCACGCGCTCGTCGTCGAGCGACGCGTCGATGTCCGGCACGTAGAGCACGTCGCATGCCGGCGTGAGGCGCTGGATCTCGCCCTCCATGGGCGCGATCTGCGCACCCAGCGGGACTCCCAGCGAGTTCAGCTCCTCGAGCGCCTCCTCGCCCATCACGACGACGATCCGCGGCTGGACGATCGCGATCTCATCGAGCACGCGCGCGCGGCACTCCGGCGCGGACAGGTCGGTGTCGCCGACCGGGCACTTCACGAACACCGTCCCGTAGACGGTCAGCGGATCGATGCCGAGCCGCTTGAAGCTCTTCATCAGCGCGCTGCCGGCGCGCCCGTAGAACGCCACGCCCTCCTCGACCTCGGAGGGGACCGGCGCGAACTTCAGGAGCATGATGTCCGCCTGCGGGTGCCCCGAGCCGAGCACCGGCATCAGATTGCCGCGCGGGCAGTGGTCGCAGCTCTGGATCGTCCTCGTGAGCTGGTTCAGCTCGCGGATCGCCCGCTCGAGGTACTTCTCCTTGATCTCGTCGTCGGTAGCGGGCACCTGGACCATGGCTTTTGACGGACCGGCCCCCCCTCCTTTTGCGTGCATCATCTCCTGCGCCCCTTCGGCCCCTTCGTCTGGATGAACTTGAGGGCCTGGACGTAGAGGAGCGACTGCTTCTTCCGGACGATGTCCGCGTCCCGGAGCGACTCGAGAAACTCCTCGGGGCCGTCGAAGTCGCGCATGCGGATCTTCACGGTGCCGAGGCCCTGCGCCACGTGGCTGTCCGATCCGGCGCCGGCGACGATCCGGTACTTGGCCGCGAACCGCGCGGCCTCCTCGTTGAAGGCGGAGAACGCCACGCGCGGGTTGAAGACCTCGATCGCGTCGATCTCCTCCACCACCCCGAGCAGGTGCTCGTAGTCCGGCACGGCGTGCATCCGGTCGAAGGGGTGCGGCACGTACACGAGCCCGCCCTGCCGGCGGATCTCGGCGATCGTCTCCGCAAGGGTCATGCCGCGCGGGATCTTCTCCTCGATGAAGAGGCCGATCACCTCTCCCTGGTCGGCCGTCTTGACCTCCTCGGCCACGATCACCTTGATCCCGTCCGCGCGCTCGCGCGCCTCGAGCGCGCCCGAGACCTCGTTGTGGTCGGTGATCGCGATCGCGCCGAGGCCGACCCGCTTGGCCGTCTCGAGGAGCGTGTCCACGGGCGTGGCGCAGTCGGGCGAATGATCGGTGTGCATGTGCAGGTCCACGTCCACGAACGGCCGCTCCGCGAGCCGCTTGCGCAGCTCGGGGTTGCCGTTCGTCCCGTGCCGGCGCGCGGCGATCTCGGCGTACAGCTCCTCGAAGCGGTCGGCCGTGCGCGACCACTCGAGCTCGGGGTGGGCGCGCTCGATGCGCCCGGAGAGCTCGCCGAGCAGCACCGGTTCGGAGAGCAGCCGCTCGAGCTGACCGGCGAGGGTGATCGCGTCGCGCGGCTCGAACAGAAGCCCCAGCTCGCCGTCGCGAAGGACCTCCTCGTACTGGGGCAGCCTCGCCGCCACGGGGACCGCGCCCCCGGCGAGCGCGCGGAGCACAAGCTGCGGCGCCGGGGCCGTGCCCGCGGAGGCCGCCACCGCGACCCGGGCTCGCGCGAGGTACTGCGCCTCGGACCCGTCCGCGGGCCCGGCCAGCGTCACGCGGTCGCGCAGCCGGCGCGGCAGCGACACCGCGGGCGCGCTGCCCGGGTCGCGCAGCCAGATCGTCGCTCGCCAGTCCACGTCCAGCGGCAGCCGGCGCAGCGCGCGGAGGAAGAGCCGCAGGGCGCCGCGCTCCTCCTCGTCCGAGAAGACGATCTCGGGAGTCCCGCCGTCGGCGTCGGTTCGGTGGAGGAGGTCGGCGCCCGGGAGGATCAGCCGGTAGTCGCCGGGGAAGTAGCGGTCGAGCAGCTCGCGAGTCGCGCTGAAGCTGACGGTACGGCCGTCGAGCCGCCCGAAGAGCAGCTCGACGACGCGGCGCGCCACCTGCGTCGACAGCAGCCGCTCCGTGGCGCCGTGGAAGGTGCCGACGTTGAGAGCGCGCGAGTGGCGCAGCGCCGCCGACGCCGCGCTGGGCGCGAACGGCTCGTGCACGTGGACGAAGTCGAGCTCGGCGTTGTCGAGCAGGTCCTCGAGCGTGCGTGACACGTCGAGCGGGAGAGCGACCGAGCCCCCGCGCCGGAACGGCAGGCTCTGCCCGACGGCGACGAGCGACGCGTCGCCGCGCTCGCCGAAGATCGCGTCGGGGTCCTCCCCCAGGCGGTCGATCCTCCCGCGCCCCTCGCGCACCAGCTCGCGCGAGTCCGACGGTGCCACGACGACGACGCTGTGCCCGCGCGAGCAGAGCTCGTCGGAGAGGCGCTCGACGAAGCGGTTGACCTCGTGGTGGAGCTCCCAGGGATACGGCGTGACCTGGGCGATCCGAAGCCGGTCGGAGGGCACGGTTGCAGGATAGGAGAGGCGATCGGTGCGCACCCGGCCGAGCAGGGTGACTCCGCAACGAAACGGGCGGCCCCGCGGCCGCCCGTTCCGGAGCTCAGTTGTGCAGCGGTGCTACGAGGCCGGCTCGACCTTGATGCGCGCCTCGCCGCCGGGCAGCTTGGGAGCGCCGGCATGCTCGGCGATGAACCGCTCGGTGTTCTCACGCGCCACCGAGTCCGGCACCTGCACCGGCGGTGACTTCATGAGGTAGGAGCTCGGCTCCTCGAGCGGGCCGCCGATGCCGCGGTTGAGCGCCAGCTTGCAGCAGCGCACGGCGTCGGTGACGATGCCCGCTGAGTTCGGCGAGTCCCAGACCTCGAGCTTCGCCTCGAAGCTGAGCGGCACGTCCCCGAAGGCCTCGCCCTCGAGCCGGATGTGCGCCCACTTGCGGTCGGTCAGCCACGGCACGTAGTCCGAGGGGCCGATGTACACGTCGTCCGCGGGCAGCTTCTCGTCCAGGAGCGACGTGACAGCCTGGGTCTTCGAGATCTTCTTGGACTCCAGCCGCTCGCGCTCGAGCATGTTGTAGAAGTCCATGTTGCCGCCGACGTTCAGCTGCGACGTCCGCGCGAGGCGCACGCCGCGGTCCTGGAACAGGCTCGCGAGCGTCCGGTGGAGGATCGTCGCGCCGACCTGGGACTTGATGTCGTCACCGACGATCGGGAGCCCGGCCTTGCGGAAGCGGTTCGCCCAGTAGTTCTCGGAGGCGATGAAGACCGGGATGCAGTTCACGAAACCGCAGCCCGCCTCGAGCACCTGCTCCACGTACCACTTGGTGGCCAGCTCGGAGCCGACCGGCAGGTAGGAGACCACCACGTCCGTTCTGGTCTCCTTGAGGATCTGGACGATGTCGTCGGTCTCGCCCGGAGCCTTGGTGATGCGCTCCTTGAGGTACTTGCCGAGGCCGTCGTGCGTCATCCCGCGGTAGACCGGCACGTCGAGGTGTGGCACGTCCGCGAACTTCAGGGTGTTGTTCTGGCCCGCCCAGATCGCCTCGGACAGGTCCTTTCCGACCTTGTCCGCGTCGATGTCGAACGCGGCGGTGAACTCGATGTCACGTACGTGGTACCCACCCAGGTCCACGTGCATGAGCCCGGGTACCGCCCGGGACGGATCGGCGTCCTTGTAGTACTCCACGCCCTGGACGAAGGACGATGCGCAGTTGCCCACGCCGACGATGGCCACGCGCACCTTCTCGGTCTGGTAGCGCGCACCACCGTTCGTAGAAATCGATTCGGTCACTGAGCCCTCCTGATGCAGCCAAGAAAACGGCCCCGGTTCCCGGGGCCCCGCCGGAATCAACCCGCCGCGGGGTGAACGGTTACATCTCGTCTGATGCCCGCACGAGCTGCCGGCGAACGTGAAGCACGCGCTGAAGCGTCGTAAAGATGGTCAGCGCGGCGACCCCGTAGATGGCCGGCTCCAGGAGATCGAGGTCGTCCACGATCTCTCCGGCAGCGAACACCAGTCCGGCAGAGAGTATGACGACTCTCACCGCCCTCGAGGCGATCCCGACCTTGCACTCCACGCCGAGCGCCTCGGCGCGCGCACGTGTGTAGCTGACCATGTAGGAGCCCACGACGGCGAGGACGGTGGCCCCGACGACGGTCTGCTCCCCCTGCTTGGCGTAGTACGTGGCGACGGCGGCGAGGACTATTCCCTCCTCGACCCGGTCGAGCGTCGAGTCGAGGAACGCGCCGAACTGCGTGCCCTTGCCGGACATCCGCGAGTAGCGGCCGTCGAGCGTGTCCATGACCGAGCCGACGATGAACGCGACGGCGGCGAGCACGAAGTGCTCCTCGAGGATCAGCACCGCCGCGACGAGGTTCAGCACGAAGCCGGTGAGCGAGATCGCGTTCGGCGTCAGCCGCGACTCGATCAGGCGGTTGCGCGCGAGCGCGCGGAACTCGCCCGCCCCGTCTCGCCCGCCCCGCCGCGGACGGCTCCGCGCGGGCCGGGTGCCGAGCTCTTCGGAACTCACGCGGTGACCTTGACGCGGCGCGTGCGCCAGGCCCACGCCTCGGGCCGGGCGCGGGCGAACGCCTCGGACGCCGCGATGGCGGAAACGGCCGCCACGAGCGCCCCGAGCAGGGCGTCCATCCAGAAGTGGTTGGCGGTAACGACCACGACGAAGGTCACGACCAGCGGATAGACCAGCCAGAGCGCCCTGAGCACGCGGTTGCGCACGAGGAAGAACGCCGGTACCGCGATCATCAGTGCGAATGCCACGTGCATGCTCGGGACGGCAGCGAACGGGTTGTAGAGCACGTCCGCGCTGCGGTCGGCCGACTCGCCGACGAAGGACGCGACCGAGTCCGTGAAGCCCCACTCGGGCAGGAAGCGCGGCGGAGCGGTCGGGTAGACCAGGTAGCCCACGAGCGCGAGCGTCATGGCGACCATGAACATGTTGCGCACGAAGTAGTAGGCCTGGTTGCGCGCGATGTAGAGCCAGATCAGGAAGGTGGTCGTGACCACGAAGTGCGAGTTGACGTACATCCAGTTCGCGCCCGTGAGGATCCAGTCCTGGCTGCGCGCCCAGGCCTGGAGGCCGGGCTCGAAGAAGAGGCCGAGGGCGCGCTCGAAGTGCACGAGGTTGCGCGCGTTCTCGAACGCGAGGCCGGCCTGCCCGTCGACGAAGCCGCGCACGAGCCGGTACGCGTAATAGGCGCCCGCGAACAGGGCGAGCTGGCGGAGCGCGTCGAGCCAACCGTTCGGGAGCCAGCGACCGGTGAGACGCCAGACCCTGGTCAGCTGCTGGAGCAGCGGATACGACCGGGGCATGGGCGCCAAGCCTACTAGCTGCCGTCGTCGCAGCGGCGGCCGCGCGAGAAGAGCCGCTCGGGCGAGAAGCGAGTACTCATGTGCACGAATCCCTGACGGTTCGCGATCACCCGGGTCCAGTTGCCGTAGGGCTCGACGCAGGCGCCGGTCGCGAACCAGTAGGGCGTCCAGCGCACGCGGACGATCGCCTCGCCGGGACGCTTGACGTCGAGCAGGAGCTCGTCCGAGCTGAGCTGCTCGAGCACGATGTTCGAGTCCTTCTGCGGGATCACGAACGGCGTGGGCAGGAGCACCTCGTACACGCGCCAGTCCTTGGAGGTCCAGCGCAGTCGCAGGTAGGGCAGCCCGCGCTCGATCAGCGCGCGCTCGGCGTACGAGCTCTTGTCCGGCTTGGCGCTCGGCAGCGCCACGTACCGCACCGCGTTCTCCGCGAGCCAGCTCGCGTACGTCAGGCGCGTGACGGGGCCGTCGTAGAAGATCGGGTTGCGGCCGGTGTCGAGCTGCCGCAGCCACCCGCGGGCGAGCGGCGTGTGGATCGCGATCTCCGCCCCCTCCCAGTGGCTGCGCGTGAACGGGATCTCGATGCGCCGCTGGTCGGGGAGCGTGGCGAGGTACTGACGGAGCGGCTCGAAGTAGTCGGACTTCGCGGCCGGGTCCTCGATGTACTTGATGACGTCGCGGACGGCGGGCGACCACATCCAGAACGCGAGCGCCGTGAACACGGCCGTCAGGATCGGCAGCGCCCAGGCCCGCTTGGTCCACGGCTGCCCCCAGACGGCGCACAGCATCACCGGCCCGCCGAAGAGCGCGCCGAGCCGCACGGCGTTGCCGCCCATCTGCGTGTCCAGGAACAGCGCGAGCGTGGCGCCCGCTCCGTAGAGCGCGGCGCCCCACCGCAGTGCCTTCTCCTCGCGCGGGAACAGGAAGAGGCACACGAGTGAGAAGAGGGGGATCGGCAGGTACGCGGTGAAGGGGAACGGCGCCCAGCCGCCCTCCGGGAACGCCCATGCGAGGAACACCGGCGGGATGAAGGCGGCCGCCGCGATCGCGATGCCCTCGAGGCGCTTCCTGCGTTCGCCCCATTCCGAGAGGGCGAACGCGGTGCCCGCCATCGCGAGGAACAGGCCGGCGACCGGGCTGCCGAGCGGGCAGAGGAACGCGAACAGGATCGCGAGCCCGTAGCGGCGGCGCTGGAGCGCCAGCAGGGACGCGAGCCCGAGGGCGACGCCGATCCCGAACGGCAGCCGGCTCGTGAACAGGAGCGTCGCGCTCGCGACGCCGAAGAAGATCGCGCCCCAGCGCGAGCGCTCGGGCCCGAAGTGGCCGCGTGCGAGCGGCTCGAACAGCGCGGCGCATGCGATTGCCGTGAACGCGAGCGCGACCGGCGGGCTGAGCAGCCACGCGATCGGCGGCGAGATGACGCTGTAGGCGGGGGTGTGGTGACCGCCGTACCACTGCCCGTTCCAGATCGTGAAGCCCTCCTCGCCGAACAGGTCGGCGCGGAACGTGTGAGCCGCGAGGTCGACCGTCCGCGGCTGCCAGATCAGGTAGGCGATCGCGAACAGAGCGGCGACCAGCACCGGCGCGAGCCGCCACCAGTCGACCCGCCGGTACCAGGCGAGCCCCGATGGCGGAGCGCCCCCGCGCGCGAAGCGGCGGGTACGCGGCGGCGTCTCGTCGGAGCGGTCTCGAGGCGGCGCCGTGACAGCGGAGAGCGCGGCCCGGAGCACGGCTGTAGAAGGCTAGCCGAGCCCCGCGCGCGTGAAGGCGGTCGTGCGCTCGACCAGCTCCGGCCTGTCGAGCCACGGCCAGTGGGCGGCGTCGACGAGCTCGAGCTCCACGGGGCCGCCGAGCGCGTCGGCATATGCCTGCCCGAACCTCGAGTCGATGTACGGGTCGCGCTCCGGCCAGAGCAGCAGCGCCGGGCAGCGCAGGCTCCCGAGGCCCGCGCCGGCGGCCGCCAGCGCCTCGGGGGAAGCCGACCGGTAGAGCTTCAGGATCGCGCGCTGGGTGCCGTGGTCGAAGTGCTCCCAGGCCTGGTCGGCGATCGGCGCGGGGAGGTCGCGCCGGAACGCCCAGCGCGTGGTCAGTCCCATCACGAGCTCGCCCACGAGCGGCCGGCGCCAGAGCCGCGCCACGCGGTGCCAGCGGTAGCCGGGCAGGAGCGGCACCGCCCCGAGGATCACGAGGCGCTCGACGAGCTCGGGGCGTCGCTGCGCGAGCACCAGGCCGACCGCGCCCCAGTCGTGCACGACCAGCGACATGCGCTCGAGCCCGAGCCGGTCCACGAAGCGCTCGAGGAAGTCGGCGTAGCCCTCCATCGAGTAGTCGAACTCCGCAGGCTTCCCGGAGTTGCCGAAGCCCGGCAGGTCGGGCGCGATCCCGCCGCCCCGCTCGAGGAACGGGATCCAGTCGAAGGACGCCGTGGGCACGCCGTGCAGGTAGAGCACCGGCGCGTCGCCGGCCACGCGCCAGCTCACCTCCACGTCACCCACCCGATCGCGCCGCTCGCTGACCTCCACGGCCCGGCTTGATACCAGTCGTAGCCTTCCCGCCGTGTACAAGCGTCCCGACCGTCGGCGGCTGCTCGCCATCCGCGACCGCCTCCGCCGGGAGTACGGCCGCCCCGTGCTGCACGCTCACCACGCCCCGGTCGACGAGCTCGTGCTCACCGTCCTCTCGCAGAACACGAACGACCGCAACCGCGACGTCGCCTACCACCGGCTGCGCGAGCGCTTCCCGTCCTGGGAGGACGTCCGGCGCGCCCCCGTGGCGGACGTCGAGGAGGCGATCCGGCCGGGCGGCCTCGCGCCGACGAAGGCGGGCCGGATCGTCGAGATCCTCGACGCGCTTGCGGGCGACGACCTCTCGTGGATGGCCGAGGCGCCGGTCGAGGACGCGCGCGACTACCTGGTCGGGCTGCCCGGCGTGGGCCGCAAGACGGCGGCGTGCGTGCTGCTCTTCTCGTTCGGCCGCCACGACGTGCCGGTCGACACCCACGTGTACAGGGTCGGCACCCGGCTCGGGCTGTTCCGGCCCAAGGCCTCGTTCGAGGAGGCCCACGACGAGCTCCTGCGGCTCACGCCGGAGGGCGACGCGTACGAGGTGCACGTGCTGCTCATCCGCCACGGCCGCCGCACCTGCAACGCGCGCTCGCCGCGCTGCGCAGAGTGCCCGCTGCGGCGGATGTGTCCCGAGGGCCGGCGCCGGCTCGGCCGGGGATGACGGAAGCGCGCCGCGAGCGCCTCGTGGCGGCGGGCGTGCTCGCCGTCCCCTTCCTCGTCGCGATCGCGGTCCTCCAGGGGCTCACGGTCGAGATCGACACGTTCCACGGCACGGACGCCGGGCTCTACCACCTGCCGACGATCCGGCAGTTCGCGGAGCACGTGGACCTCAGCTCGTACCCGGCGGCGCAGACGCCCCTCTACCACCTGCTGTTCGCGGGCTTCGGGAAGGTCGCCGGCTTCGAGCCCTGGAAGCTCCGCCTGCTGAACGCGGCGATCTCCTACGGCGCGGCGCTCGCGTTGCTTCGCCTGCTCCGCCGCGCCACGCCGCTCGAGCCGCTGCAGGCGCTCGCGCTCACGCTGGTCTTCACGCTGTCGCCCTACTTCTTCGGCGCCTCGTTCACGCTGCTCACCGACAACCTGGCGCTGCTGTTCGCCTTCCTGGCGCTCGAGCGCGCGGAGGCCTTCCGCCGGTCCGGCTCGTTCGCGCCGCTTGCGCTCGCGTGCCTCGCGCTGTGCGCTGCGGTGCTCACCCGCCAGTCGTTCGTCTGGCTCGCGGCGGTGGCCGGCTGGTTCGTCCTCCGCGCTGCGCTGCGGCCGGGGCGCAGGCTCGCCGGCCTCGCGCTCGTGGGCGCCGCGCTCCTGCCGCTCCTGGGGCTCGTGATCGCCTGGGACGGCCTCGTTCCGAAGGGCTCGGACCCCGGCTCGTGCGGGCTCTGCGGAGACCAGCCGGGCGGCGAGGGGCTGAGCCTGCGGCCGGTGGGGTTCACGCTCGCGCTCCTCGGCGCGTACGCGGCGGTGCTCTTCGGGCCGGCGGCGCTCAGGCGCGCGCGCGAGCTCCCGGCGCCGCAGGCGCTCGCCGGCGCGCTCGCGGGCGGCGTGGCGCTCCTGCTCGTGTCGCCGCTCAGCTACGAGCCGAAGGCGCCGAGCCGCCCCGGTGACGGCGGCTGGCTCTGGAAGGTCGCCGATCGCGTCCCCGAGGTCGCGGGGTCGTCGCTCCTCTTCTTCGTCCTGGTGCCCGCCGGCCTGCTCGCGCTGTGGCTGCTCGTCCGCCGCGCCGGGGTCGAGTCGCTCCCAGCGGTCGCGTTCGCCTTCTTCCTCCTGGCCGCGCTGCCGGTGCGGCTCGTGTACCAGAAGTACTTCGACCCGATGGTCCTCGTGACTCTCGCGCTGCTGGCGCGGCCGCCGGACCTGCGGACGCGCCGCGACTACGCGGGCGCGGCCGTCCTGTGCGTCGCTTTCGTCGCCTACGCGGTCAGCTTCAGCGGGGACTGATCAGCCGATCCGCGTCAGGTCCACGACGAAGACGAGCGTCTCGTTGGGCCCGATCGGCCCCTGCCCCTGGGTTCCGTAGGCCTGCTCGGGCGGGATCACGAGCTTGCGCCGGCCGCCGACGCGCATCCCGACGATCCCGCGGTCCCAGCCCTTGATGACGCTGCCCGTGCCGAGCACGAACGGGGGCAGTGCCTGGCCCTCCCAGGACGAGCCGAACTCCTCGCCGGTCGAGAAGGCCGTGCCCACGTAGTCGAGCGTCACCGTGTCGCCGTTCTTCGCGGCGGGCCCCTTGCCCTTGACGATGTCCTCGACCTGGAGCTTGTCCGGTGGCGATCCGCTCGGGCGCGGGATGACCGGCTTCGCGCTCGTGTCGGTGAGGTCCGCGGGCGTGGTCTCCGTCTCGGTCTCCGTGGCCGCCTGTTCCCGCGCGTCCTGCGGTGCGGCCGGGTCGTCGCCGCCGCCGCACGCCACGAGGGCGATCGCGGCGATCAGAGCGGCCATCAGAGCGGTTGCGCGGCGCACGGGCGCGGAGCCTAACCACTTTGGCGCGCGCGGAACAATCTGCCATACTCTCGCTTAGATTTTTTCTATGTCGAAATGTAAGCGGTAAGGAGAGGAATCGGATGGGCAAGACGATCGGAATCGATCTCGGCACGACGAACTCGTGCATGGCCGTCCTCGAGGGCGGCGAGCCCACCGTGGTCGAGAACGCCGAGGGCGCGCGCACGACGCCGTCGGTTGTCGCGTTCACGGAGGGCGGTGAGCGGCTCGTCGGCGCGCCGGCCAAGCGCCAGGCCGTGACCAACCCGGAGAACACCGTGTTCTCCATCAAGCGCTTCATGGGGCGCAAGGAGGCGGAGGTCAAGGAGGAGGAGAAGATCGTCCCCTTCGAGGTCGTCTCCGGCCAGAACGGGGATGCGCGCGTGAAGGCGGGCGGCAAGGAGTACGCGCCGCCGGAGATCAGCGCGATGATCCTCCAGAAGCTGAAGGCGGATGCCGAGGCCTACCTGGGCGACACCGTCGACAGCGCGGTGATCACCGTCCCGGCGTACTTCAACGACGACCAGCGCCAGGCGACGAAGGACGCCGGCAAGGTCGCGGGGCTCGACGTCAAGCGCATCATCAACGAGCCGACCGCGGCCTCGCTCGCGTACGGGCTCGACAAGGAGGAGACGGACCAGACGATCCTCGTCTTCGACCTCGGCGGCGGCACGTTCGACGTGTCGGTGCTCGAGATCGGCGACGGCGTCTTCGAGGTGAAGGCGACCGCCGGTGACAACCACCTCGGCGGCGACAACTTCGACAAGGCGATCGTCGACTGGCTCGTGGCCGAGTTCAAGAAGGCCGAGGGCGTCGACCTCTCGCAGGACAAGATGGCCCTCCAGCGCCTCTACCAGGAGGCGGAGAAGGCCAAGACCGAGCTCTCCTCGGCACAGGAGTCGCAGATCAACCTGCCGTTCATCACGGCGATCGAGTCGGTGCCGAAGCACCTGAACCAGCGGCTCACCCGCTCGAAGCTCAACGAGCTGACGAGCGAGCTGATCGACCGCGTCGTCGGGCCGACGAAGCAGGCCCTGAAGGACGCTGGCACGGAGGGCGGCAGCGGCATCGACCACGTCGTCCTCGTGGGCGGCATGACGCGCATGCCCGCCGTCCAGGAGAAGGTCAAGGAGCTCACCGGCAAGGACCCGCACCGGGGCGTGAACCCGGACGAGGTCGTGGCCGTGGGCGCAGCGATCCAGGCCGGCGTGCTCGCCGGGGACGTGAAGGACGTCCTCCTGCTCGACGTGACTCCCCTGACCCTCGGCATCGAGACCAAGGGCGGCGTCATGACGAAGCTGATCGAGCGCAACACGACGATCCCGACCCGCAAGTCGGAGATCTTCTCGACGGCCGAGGACAACCAGCCGAGCGTGGAGGTCCACATCCTCCAGGGCGAGCGCGAGATGGCCGCCTACAACAAGTCGCTCGGGAAGTTCCAGCTCACCGGGATCCCGCCCGCCCCGCGCGGCGTGCCGCAGATCGAGGTGGCGTTCGACATCGATGCGAACGGCATCGTCGCGGTCGGCGCGAAGGACCTCGGCACGGGTAAGGAGCAGAAGATCGAGATCAAGGCCGGCTCTGGGCTCGCCGAGGACGAGGTGGAGCGGATGGTCAAGGACGCCGAGGCGCACGCCGAGGAGGACCGCCGCCAGCGTGAGCTGGTCGAGGGCCGCAACGTCGCCGAGAACGCCGCCTACCAGGCGGAGAAGCAGCTCGGCGAGATGGGCGACTCGATTGACTCGGGCTCCAAGGAGGAGATCGAGGGCGCGATCAAGGACGTCCGCGACAACCTCGAGTCCGACGACACGGAGCTGCTGCGCCAGAAGACGGAGGCGCTGCAGGCCGCCTTCCACAAGGTGTCGGAGCAGATGTACGCCCAGGCCGCGCAGCAGGCGCAGCCCGGCGGCAACGGCGCCGGCGCCGACGGGCCCGCGGCCGGCGCGTCCGCGGACGACGAGGAGGAGGTCGTGGACGCGGAGGTCGTGGACGGCGAGGGCAGGGACTAGCCGATGCCCGAGCGCGACGACACGGTGACGTCACGCGACGACGCGGCTGAGCCCGCCGGCGAGGAGGACCCCGCCAACGAGGCCGCCGGAGTCGAGGCCGCCGAGAAGGCGACCGAGGAGCCCGGCGATCCGCTGGCGGTCGCCCGGCGCGAGCGCGACGAGTACCTCGACCTGGCGCGCCGCGCCCAGGCCGACTTCGAGAACTACCGGAAGCGGGCCGCGCGCGAGGCGGCGGCCGCGGGCGAGCGCGCCCGCGGCGGCCTCGTGCGCGAGCTCCTGCCGGTGGTGGACAACCTCGAGCGGGCGCTCGGCTCGGCCGGCGATGCCGAGAAGCACCTGGCCGAAGGCGTGGCGCTCGTGCACTCCGAGCTGGTGGCGGTGCTCGAGCGCAACGGGATCGAGCAGTTCGACCCCAAGGGCGATGCCTTCGATCCCACGGTCCACGAGGCCCTGTCCACCCGCTCCGAGGAGGGCGCCGAGCCCGGCGTGATCCTGGACGTGGTGGAGAAGGGCTACCGCTCGAACGGCCAGGTCCTGCGTCCTGCGCGCGTGGTGGTATCGGGTTGAGGCCACGATGCCCGCGGTGACCGATCCCTACAAGACGCTCGGCGTCGACCGCAAGGCGAGCGACGACGACATCAAGAAGGCGTACCGGAAGCTCGCTCGCCAGTACCACCCCGACCGCAACCCGGGCGACGCGGCCGCGGAGGAGCGCTTCAAGGAGGTCCAGGAGGCGTACTCCACGCTGTCCGACCCGGAGAAGCGGCGCGCCTACGACTCGGGCGGCGGCGTCTTCGGGTCCGGCTTCGACCCCGGCCAGTTCCGGGGCGGGTTTGGAGGCTTCGGGGACATCCTGTCCGACCTCTTCACCGGCTCGCGCGGCGCGCCCGGCACCGCGCGGCCGGAGCGCGGCCGCGACCTCGAGACCGACGTGCACATCTCCTTCGACCAGGCGATGAACGGCGCGCAGGTGCCCGTGAGCGTCCCGCTCTCCGCGCCGTGCGCGACCTGCCACGGCACGGGCGCGCGGCCGGGCACCTCGCCGGAGGTGTGCAGCCGCTGCCACGGCCGCGGCGTCGAGGCCGAGTCGCAGGGCCTCTTCTCGATCTCGCAGCCATGCCGGCAGTGCGGCGGCACCGGGACCGAGATCAAGGATCCGTGCCCGACATGCAGCGGCACCGGCCGCACGCGCCAGGTCAAGCGCTACCGCGTGAACATCCCCGCCGGCGTCCGCGACGGCAGTCGCGTGCGGCTGGCGGGCAAGGGCGAGGCCGGTCCCCGCGGCGGCCCGCAGGGCGATCTCTACGTGGTCACTCGCGTGTCCGCCTCCGACATCTTCGAGCGCAAGGGCGACAACCTCGAGGTGGAGGTGCCCATCACGATCCCCGAGGCGATCCGCGGGGCCACGATCGAGGTGCCGACGCTGTCCGGCAGCAAGCGCATCCGCGTCCCACCGGGCACCCAGCACGGCACGGTCCAGCGCCTGCGGGGCGAGGGCCCGCCGAAGCTCGGCGGCCGCGGGCGGGGCGACATCCGCTACCGGCTGGTCGTGGACGTCCCGCGCTCGCTCTCGCGCGAGCAGGCCGAGGTCGTGGACGAGCTGGCCACCGTGATGGACGGCAACCCGCGCTCGCGGCTCCTGTCCGGAAGGGGTGAGTGATGGCCGCGGGTGAGCCCGACCAGGTGCGCGGCGTCTACATGATCTCGGTGGCGGCGGAGCTCGCGGGCATGCATCCCCAGACGCTCCGCATCTACGAGGCCCGCGGCCTGATCACTCCGAAGCGCTCGCCGAAGAACACGCGCCTCTACTCGCAGGACGACGTGGCCAGGCTCCGGCGCATCCAGGAGCTCACCGGCGAGCTCGGAATGAACCTCGCCGGCGTCGAGCGCGTCTTCGAGCTGGAGGAGGAGCTCGAGCGCATGCGCCGCCGCGTCCGCAACCTCGAGCGCCACGCCGAGCGGATGGAGGGCGAGCTGCGCGCCGAGATCGAGCGCGTGCGCCGCGCCCACAAGCGCGAGCTCGTCCTCTACCAGCCGCCCGAGCGCTCGCTCGCAGCGAAGGGCCAGGTCGTGCGCGTTCCGGTGCGCCGGCCGACGCGGTGACGGGCCGCTAGCGCGGCGTACTCGGGCGCCGCGCGTTGGCCGCAGCGGCGCAAATTGTCGCCGCTGCGGGCACGCGTCCGGCTCCAGGGTGTACAAAACCGCGATGGCCAGGCAGGAGGACGGGCCCCAGGACGCTCCCGCCGTTCGGCTCAACGGGGTTCGCAAGCTGTACGGCGACGTGGTCGCTGTCGACCACGTGGACCTCGCCATCGACCGGGACGAGTTCTTCACGATGCTCGGCCCGTCGGGCTCGGGCAAGACGACCTGCCTGCGGATGATCGCCGGGTTCGAGCGCCCGGACGAGGGAGCGATCGAGCTCGGCGGGAGCGACGTGACGGGCGTCCCGCCGTTCGAGCGCGACGTGAACACGGTCTTCCAGGACTACGCGCTCTTCCCGCACATGAGCGTCGGCGAGAACGTCGAGTACGGAATGCGCATCAGGAAGGTGCCGAAGGACGAGCGCCGCCGCCGCGCGAGCGAGGCGCTCGAGCTGGTGCGCCTCGGCGGCTACGAGGACCGGCGCACGACGCAGCTGTCGGGCGGCCAGCGCCAGCGCGTCGCGCTCGCGCGGGCGCTGGTCAACAGACCCGCGGTGCTGCTCCTCGACGAGCCGCTCGGAGCGCTCGACCTGAAGCTGCGCCAGCAGATGCAGGACGAGCTTCGGACGATCCAGGGCGAGGTCGGGATCACCTTCGTCTACGTGACCCACGACCAGGAGGAGGCGCTCACCATGAGCGACCGCCTGGCCGTCTTCAACGATGGCCGCATCGAGCAGGTCGGTGCGCCCGCGGATGTCTACGAGCATCCGGCCAACGAGTTCGTCGCCGGCTTCGTCGGCGTGTCGAACATCGTGGAGCGCGACGGACGCCGCGTGACGATCAGGCCGGAGAAGGTGAGGATCCTCGAGGAGCCCGACCGCGGGGACGGCTTCGAGGTGGAGGAGGGTCGGATCCGCGAGGTGTCGTACGCGGGCATGGTCACGCGCTTCGTGGTCGAGCTGGATCGGGGCGGGGAGCTCCAGGTAGTGCGGCAGAACCTCGAGATGTCGTCCCAGGACGCGCTCGAGCAGAGAGGGCGGCGTGTGCGCGTCGGCTGGGCCGGCGAGCACGCATACGCAATCCCAGAGGCAGCAACAACCGAGGAGGATTCGTGAAGACAGGGCAATGGCGATGGTGGACGGCGCTTGCGGCGCTGACGCTCGCGCTCGCGGCGCTGACGGCCGCGGGCTGCGGCGACGACGACGACGGAGGCGACGGCGGCGGCGACGAGTCGGCGGCGCTCCAGAAGCTCGGCAAGGGCGAGGGCGAGGTGAACCTGATCGCCTGGGCCGGCTACGTCGAGGACGGCTCGACCGACCCGAACGTCGACTGGGTCAGCGACTTCGAGAAGGAGACCGGCTGCAAGGTCAACACGAAGATCGGCAACACCTCCGACGAGATGGTGACGCTGATGCGGACCGGGAGCTACGACGGCGTCTCGGCGTCCGGCGACGCCACGCGGCGTCTGATCGCGGGCGGCGACGTGGACCCGGTCAACGTCGACCTCGTCCCGAACTACAAGGACATCTTCCCGGCGCTGAAGAACCAGCCCTGGAACACGGTCGACGACGTGAACTACGGCATCCCGCACGGACGCGGCGCCAACCTGCTCATGTACAACAAGGACGTGGTCAAGCCGGCGCCCGACTCGTGGGGCGCGGTGCTCGACCCGGCCGAGGCCGCGAAGTACAAGGGCAAGGTCACGGCCTACGACAACCCGATCTACATCGCCGACGCGGCCCTCTACCTGAAGGCCACGCAGCCGGACCTCGGCATCGACAACGTCTACGAGCTGGACGACAAGCAGTTCAATGCCGCGGTGGACCTGCTGAAGGAGCAGCGGGACAACATCGGCGAGTACTGGTCCGACTACACCAAGGAGCAGGCGGCCTTCACGGGCGGCGACTCCGTGATCGGCACGACGTGGCAGGTGATCGCGAACCTCGTGCAGGCGGACAAGAAGTCCCCGCCCGTCGAGGCGATCCTGCCCAAGGAGGGCGCGACCGGCTGGTCGGACACCTGGATGATCTCGTCCGAGGCCGAGCACCCGAACTGCATGTACGAGTGGATGAACCACATCGTCAGCCCCAAGGCGAACGCCGCGGTGGCCGAGTGGTTCGGAGAGGCGCCCGCGAACGAGAAGTCCTGTGCCCTGACGGCCAACAAGGACCACTGCGACATCTTCCACGCGGACGACGAGCAGTTCTTCGACCAGGTCGCCTACTGGCAGACGCCGACGTCGGACTGCGGCGACGACCGGGGTTCGACCTGCAAGGACTACTCCGAGTGGGTCAAGGCCTGGACCGAGATCAAGGGCTGATCGCGGTCCCGACGCCCTAGTGGAGGCAGCAACCGCCAGTCGTGGGAAGCCGGTGGGCCGCAGGCTCACCGGCTTCCTCTGGCGGCACCCGCGCGCCCAGCTGGGCCTGCTCCTGTCCGGCCCCGTCGGCTGGCTGGTCATCGCCTACCTGGGCTCGCTCGCCGTGCTGTTCGTCGCGTCGCTGTGGCAGCTCGACGACTTCAGCGGCGAGATCGTCCACGACTACGGGCTCCAGAACTTCCAGGAGCTCTGGGAGACGCCGGTCTACCGGACGATCGTCGGCCGGACGGTGGCGATCGCCGCCGCTGTCACGGTCACGGACGCGATCCTCGCGTTCCCGATTGCCTTCTATATGGCGAAGGTCGCCACCCCGCGCGTGCGGGCGCTGCTCGTGGTGGCCGTGCTGATGCCGCTCTGGTCGAGCTACCTCGTGAAGGTCTACTCCTGGCGGATCATGCTCCAGGAGTCGGGCATCGTGAACTGGCTGCTCGAGCCGTTCGGCCTGCACGGGCCGGGCTTCGGGAACGTGGCCACCTGGCTCGTGTTCTCGTACCTCTGGCTGCCGTTCATGGTGCTGCCGATATACGCCGGGCTCGAGCGCATCCCCGACTCGGTGCTCGACGCGTCGGGCGACCTCGGCGGCAAGCCCTGGATGACCTTCCGCCGGGTGATCCTGCCGCTCGCGCTCCCGGCCGTCGTGGCCGGGTCGATCTTCACGTTCTCGCTGACGCTGGGCGACTACATCACGCCCCAGCTCGTCTCGAGCACGCAGTTCATCGGCAACGTCGTCTACGCCAACGTCGGCATCGCGAACAACCTGCCGCTCGCCGCCGCGTTCGCCACCGTGCCGGTGGCGATCATGATCGTCTACCTCCTGATCGCGCGGCGGCTGGGCGCGTTCGAGTCGCTCTGATGCACATCTCGGACGGCACCCGCCTGATGCTGCGGATCGGCACGGGGATCACGCTCGCGTTCATCTGGATCCCGCTGGTCGTGATCGGGATCTATGCGTTCAACGAGTCGCGCTCGCAGGCGTGGCCGATCGAGGGCCTCACGACCGAGTGGTTCTCGAAGGCGTTCGACAACCCGGGCGTGCGCGAGGCCGTGTGGACGTCCGTGCAGGCCGGCCTCGGGGCCACCGCGCTCGCGATGATCCTCGGCACGCTCGCCGCGCTGGCAGTGTCGCGGTACCGCTTCTTCGGCCGCGAGACGATCTCGTTCCTCGTGATCCTGCCGATCGCGCTGCCCGGCATCGTCACCGGCATGGCGCTGAACTCGACCTTCACGCAGGTGCTGAACGTGGACCTGACGCTGTTCACGATCATCGTCGGGCACGCCACCTTCTGCATCGTCGTGGTCTACAACAACGCGGTCGCGCGGCTCAGGCGCACCGGCACCTCCCTCGAGGAGGCGTCTCAGGACCTGGGGGCGGACGGGTGGCAGACGTTCCGGCACATCACGCTGCCCTCACTGCGCTCGGCGCTCGTGGCCGGCGCGCTGCTCGCGTTCGCCCTCTCGTTCGACGAGATCATCGTCACCACGTTCACAGCAGGGTCCGAGCAGACGCTCCCGATCTGGATCTTCACCAACTACTCGCGGCCCAACCAGCTGCCGATCGTGAACGTCGTCGGGCTGCTGCTGATCCTGATCTCGATCATCCCCGTGTACCTGGCGAACCGCCTGACGCAGGACCCCACGGGCACGGCTGCGCCGGGCGCCGGCGGGGCCGCTGCGGCGGCATCGGCCCACTAGGGCCCCTGGCGCCGCCCGACCGCCGCCAGCCCGGCCAGCACCGGGCCGACGATCGCGCGCGGACCCGCCGCGAGCCGGATCACGTCGTCGTACTCCGACAGGAGCGCCGCCAGCCGTGTCGGGCTCGACATCCCGGCGCGGCCCGGCGGATGGCGCCGGCCCAGCCCGTCGAGCGCCTCGAACCACTCGAGCGTGCGGCCGGCGGGCGCGGTGCGCCAGAGCGCGCGCGTCTCGCCGCCGCCCGAATTCCACATCTTGTGGACCGCTCCGCGCGGAACCGCGAGGACGGCGCCGGGGCCGAGCCGGTGCTCGGTGCCGTCCACGACGGCGGTGAGCTCGCCCTCGAGCACCTCGAAGCGCTCGTCCTGGCCGGGGTGGAAGTGCGGCGGCGGGGCGGACCCGTGCGCGCTCCAGCGGCCTTCGACCACCAGCGCGTCGGGCGAGTGCTCGCGGACGGTGACGGTCTCGTGCGGGGTGAGGCTGAAGGTCGTGGTCATGACACTCCTATCTCTGGGAAAAGTATCTTGATATCAAACTACTTTAGATCGAGCTATCCTGTCAAGATGACCGACGGCGACTCCATCGACGCCCTCGCGGCCCAGTGGGCCGCCGAGCGGCCGGACCTCGATCACGAGACGATGGCCACGGTCGCACGTCTGATGCGCGTGGGCGCGCTGCTCAGGGGCCGCGTCGGTGAGCTCGCCCGGAGCGAGGGTCTCCAGGTTGGAGAGGGTGACGTCCTGCTGACCCTGCGCCGCGCCGGCGCGCCCTACCGGCTCTCGCCGTCTCGGCTCGCCCGTTCGACGCTCGTCGCGACCGGGACGATGACGAACCGGCTCGACCGGCTCGAGCGGCGCGGGCTGGTGCGCCGCATCCCCCATCCGAGCGACCGGCGCGGGCTCGAGGTGGAGCTCACTCCGGAGGGGTTCGAGCTCGTCGACTCGATGGTCGGGAAGCACGTGGCGAACGAGCAGGAGCTGCTCTCGCCGCTCTCCGCCCGCGAGCGCGATGCGCTCGTGCGCTCCACCCGGAAGCTTCTGGCGCATCTGGAAGAATCTGCTATAACTTGACTTAGATTTTATGCAAGCAGATCGCTTTACACTCAAGTCTCAGGAGGCCCTCGCAGCCGCACAGCGGCTGGCGACCGCCCGGCGCAACAGCGAGGTCGCCCCCCATCATCTTCTGGTGAGCCTCCTCGAGCAGGAGGGCGGCATCGTCGTGCCGGTCCTCCGCCGCGCGGGCTCCGACCCGGATCGCGTCCGCACGCAGGCCAACGCGGCGCTCGACGCGCTGCCCACCATCACCGGGGACGCGAGCGCGGCGCCCGCCCTCGGCAGCGAGCTGGTCGACCTCCTGCGCAAGGCGGACGACGAGGCGCGCGGCCTCGGCGACGAGTACGTCTCGACCGAGCACCTGCTGCTCGCCCTCGCGGCCGCTCCCACCGTGGACGTCGGCGCATCGCGCGACCAGCTGCTCCAGGCCGTCCAGGAAGTCCGCGGCCCGCACCGCGTGACCGACCAGAACCCGGAGGACCGCTACCAGGCGCTCGAGCGCTTCGGCCGCGACCTCACCGACGCGGCCGAGCAGGGCAAGCTCGACCCGGTGATCGGCCGCGACGACGAGGTGCGGCGCGTGATCCAGGTCCTCTCGCGGCGCACCAAGAACAACCCCGTGCTCATCGGCGAGCCGGGCGTCGGCAAGACCGCCATCGTCGAGGGGCTCGCCCAGCGGATCGTGTCCGGCGACGTGCCCGAGTCGCTTCGCGACCGGCGCGTGATCGCGCTCGACATCGGCGCGCTGATCGCCGGCTCGAAGTACCGCGGCGAGTTCGAGGACCGCCTCAAGGCGGTGCTCAAGGAGATCGCCGAGGCCCAGGGCCAGGTCATTCTCTTCATGGACGAGCTGCACACGATCGTCGGCGCCGGCGCGGCCGAGGGCGCGGTGGACGCGGCGAACCTGCTGAAGCCCATGCTGGCGCGGGGCGAGCTGCGCGCCGTCGGCGCCACCACGCTCGACGAGTACCGCAAGCACATCGAGAAGGACGCCGCGCTCGAGCGCCGCTTCCAGCCCGTGATGGTCGGCGAGCCGTCGGTGGAGGACACGATCGCCATCCTGCGCGGCCTGAAGGAGCGCTACGAGGTCCACCACGGCGTGCGCATCCAGGACTCCGCGATCATCGCCGCGGCCACGCTCTCGCATCGCTACATCGCCGACCGCTTCCTGCCGGACAAGGCGATCGACCTGATCGACGAATCGGCGTCGCGCCTGCGCATCGAGATCGACTCGATGCCGACCGAGATCGACACCGTGGAGCGGCGCATCCAGCAGCTCGAGATCGAGCACCAGGCGCTCAAGAAGGAGAAGGACGAGTCCTCGGTGGCCCGCCGCGAGGCGATCGAGCGCGAGCTCGCCGACCTGCGCGAGCGCTCCTCGGAGATGAAGGCGCACTGGCAGGGGGAGAAGGACGCGATCGAGGCGATCCGCGACGCGAAGGAGCGCCTCGAGCAGGCGCACCGCGAGGCCGAGCGCGCCGAGCGCGACGCCGACCTCCAGCGCGCGGCCGAGCTTCGCTACGGCGAGATCCCCGAGCTCGAGCAGCTCGTCAAGGACCAGGAGTCGCGCCTGCGCGAGCTGCAGTCCGACATCACCTTCCTGAAGGAGGAGGTCGACGACGAGGACGTGGCCGAGGTGGTCGCGCGCTGGACCGGCATCCCCGTGTCGCGCCTGATGGAGGGCGAGGTCGAGAAGCTCATCCACATGGAGGAGCGCCTCCACGAGCGCGTTGTCGGCCAGGACGAGGCCGTCGAGGCCGTCTCGAGCGCGCTGCGGCGCTCGCGCGCCGGCCTCCAGGACCCTGACCGGCCGATCGGCACCTTCCTGTTCATCGGGCCCACCGGCGTCGGCAAGACCGAGCTGGCGCGCGCTCTCGCCGAGTTCATGTTCGACTCGGAGGAGGCGATGGTGCGCATCGACATGTCGGAGTACATGGAGAAGCACTCCGTGTCGCGGCTCGTGGGCGCCCCGCCCGGCTACGTCGGGTACGACGAGGGCGGCCAGCTGACGGAGGCGGTGCGCCGGCGCCCGTACTCGGTCGTCCTGCTCGACGAGATCGAGAAGGCGCACTCCGACGTGTTCAACGTCCTGCTCCAGCTGATGGACGACGGGCGCCTGACCGACGGCCAGGGCCGGACGGTCGACTTCAAGAACACCGTCGTGATCATGACCTCGAACGTCGCGGGCGGACTCGAGGGCGTGCAGGCGACCTTCAAGCCGGAGTTCGTGAACCGTCTCGACGAGATCGTCGAGTTCCACCAGCTGACGCGCGAGGAGATCGGCCGCATCGTCGAGCTTCAGGTGGCCGCGCTGGCCGCCCGGGTGCGCGAGAAGGGCGTGGAGATCGAGCTGACCGACGAGGCCCGAACGCTGCTGGGCAACCTCGGCTACGACCCGACCTACGGGGCGCGCCCCCTCAAGCGCGTGATCCAGAAGCGGCTCGTGGACCGGCTCGCGCTCAAGCTGCTCGAAGGCGAGTTCGCGCCGGGTGACGCCCTGCGCGTGGACGCGGCCGAGGGCGACCTCGTGTTCGAGCGGGCCGGCGCGGTCACGCCCGCGGCCGCCTGATGGGCCGCCGCTCGCGCCGCAGGCGCAGCGAGCCCGCCGCGGCCGCCTCCACCACGGACGTGCCGGCCGGCGACGGCGTGCTCACGCTGCGCGACGAGCTCTCCGAGGGCACGCTGCGCAAGCTCGCCGACCTCGACGCCCGCCCCGCGGCGAGCGCCGAGGACCGCTGGCAGCGGCGCGTGGAGTTCCTGTTCGAGCGCCTGGTGGTCCGCTGGGAGATCGCCGGGCTCCCGCTCGAGGGCCAGAAGGAGCTGCTCGGGCGGCTTCGCCTGGCCGGCTCCGACGAGCGCCGGCAGGTGACCGCGGCGCTCGAGGAGCACGTCCGGGCACGGCACCCGGGCGCCTAGCGGCCGTTTCGCCTCTCGAGCGTGACCGGCGCGGCGTAGAGGAAGCGGACCGGCCGCTTCTCCTTGTAGCGCCTGTACGTGTCGAACTGGATCGTGTAGTCGCCGAGCGGCGCGCGCTTCGAGAACAGCTTCCTGCGAGCGAGGAGCTTCCCGCAGCGCGTCTTCAGGCTCCCGATCCGCAGGTTCCGCGGCTTCTGGCCCTTGAGCGCCTTCCCGTTCCTGTCGGCCGTCCTGAAGACGTGGGCGTAGAGCGTCCTCCCGGTGGCGAAGCCCTTCGCGCCGATGCGCGCGCGCAGGCCCACGTCCAGGTCCGCCGGCCGGATCGTCACGGACGGGGCGACCACGAGCAGCCTGCTGGTGGCGACGATCGTCGGGTCGGTCGTGTCGGTCGCCGTGTAGGTCCGATTGGCCTTGCCCGAGCGCAGGTAGAGCGTGAGATCGCCGGTGAAGGCGCCGGTCGGGTTGAGGTTCAGCAGCGGGTCGAGCGTCTGCCCGTCGCGGGCGATGCTCACCTTGCCGTTCGGCGTGAACCCCTCGCCCGCGAGCGTGACTGTCTCGCCGGAGCTGTAACAGCTCTCCCTGGGGGTGACGGTCATCGTTGCCGCCGATGCGTTGGCCGCCGCGGCGAGGCACGCCACGAGCACGGCGGCGAGGCACAGCTTCATTCGAGTCCTCCTGACTCCCATCGAATTCGCGGGAAGGCTACATTCCGCGCGTCGGTCATCTAGAGAAAGGAACACAGTGCCGACCTACGTGATGCTGAGCACCTTGACTCCGGAGGGCGTGCAGACGCTGAAGAGCAATCCTTCCCGGATTCGCGAGGTGAACAAGGAGATCGAGCAGCTCGGCGTGACCGTGAAGGCACAGTGGGCCGTCCTGGGCCGCTACGACTTCGTGAACGTGGTCGAGGCGCCGGACGAGCAGACGGTGGCTCGCGTGTCGATGGAGCTGGGCTCCCGCGGGACGAGCCACTACGAGACCCTGACCGCGATCCCCATCGACGACTTCATAGCCTCGCTGTAGTGGCCGCACGGATCCTCGTAGTCGGCGGAGGGGGCCGCGAGCACGCGCTCGTGCGCACCCTTCTGCGCAGCCCGCAGCGGCCGCGGGTGGCCGCTGCGCCGGGCAACGCCGGCATCGCCCGCGACGGGGTGGAGATCCTGCCGGTGGGCGCCGAGGACGTGCCGGCGCTCGTGGGGGCGGCCCGCGACTGGGGGGCTGACCTCGTGGTGGTCGGCCCGGAGGCGCCGCTCGTGGCCGGCCTCGTGGACCGGCTCGCGGAGGCCGGCATCGCCGCGTTCGGCCCGTCCGCGGCGGCGGCCCGGATCGAGGGCTCGAAGACCTACGCGAAGGAGCTCATGCGCGACTGCGGCGTGCCGACCGCCGGCCACGTCGTGCTCCGCGACCGCGAGGAGGCGCTCGCCCACCTCTCCCGCGCCGCCTACCCGGCCGTGCTGAAGGCCGACGTCCTCGCGGCGGGCAAGGGCGTGATCATCGCCCCGGACGAGGCCGAGGCGCGCGAGGCGATCGACGTCTTCTTCGGCGAGAAGCGCTTCGGCGAGACCGAGGTGGTGCTCGAGGAGTTCCTGGACGGCGAGGAGCTCTCGCTGCTCGCGCTCTGCGACGGCGAGCGCGCCGTGCCGCTGGCTCCGGCCCAGGACTACAAGCGCGCGCTCGACGGCGACGCGGGGCCGAACACCGGCGGCATGGGCAGCTACTCGCCCGTGCCCGGCTTCGACCGCGAGACCGCCGAGGAGCTGGCTCGCGTGGCGCACCAGCCGATCGTGGACGAGCTTCGCCGCCGCGGCACGCCCTACCACGGGATCCTCTACGCAGGCCTGATGCTCACCGCGGACGGGCCGCGCGTGCTCGAGTTCAACTGCCGCTTCGGGGACCCCGAGACGCAGGCGGTCCTCCCGCGCCTTCGCAGCGACCTCGTGGAGCTGCTCGAGGCCTCTACGCGGCCCGGCGGGCTCGCCGGGATCGAGCCGGAGTGGACCAGCGACTGGGCGGTGACGGTGGTGCTCGCAGCCGGCGGCTACCCGGGCGACTACCGCAGGGGCGACGAGATCACAGGCCTCGATGGCCTCCAGGCGGAGGTCTTCCACGCGGGCACGGCGGAGTCGGACGGGAGGGTCGTCACGGCCGGCGGGCGCGTGCTGAACGTGACGGGGCTGGGCCCGAGCGCCGCGGCGGCGCGCGAGCGCGCCTACGAGGCTGCTGGGAAGATCGAGTTCAACGGCAAGCAGATGCGGAGCGACATCGCCGCCAGGGCGGTCGTCGGAGCGGAGGTTTGATGGCAAGTGAAGAGCGGGCTCCGGTGACGGAGACGGAGGTGGAGCACCAGTTCGACGAGCTGGACGTGGACGCGCCCCGGGTGGGGATCGTCATGGGCTCGAAGAGCGACATGCCCCTGATGGAGAAGGCGCAGGCCGAGCTCGAGGAGCGCGGCGTGCGCTCCGAGATCCGGGTGATGAGCGCGCACCGCGACCCCGACACCGTCGCCGAGTACGCGAAGAACGCGAAGCTGCGCGGGCTGCGGGTGATCATCGCGGGCGCCGGGCTCGCCGCCGCACTGCCGGGCGTGGTCGCGGCGCATACGGACCTGCCGGTCATCGGCGTGCCGCTCACCTCCAAGACGTCGGTGGCCGGCGGCCTCGACGCGCTGCTGGCGATCGCCCAGATGCCGCCCGGCGTGCCGGTCGCCTGCGTGGGCGTGGACAACGCCCGCAACGCCGCCGTGCTGGCGGCGCGGATCCTCGACGCGTGATCGAGCGCTACACGCGCCCGGAGATGCGGGCGCTCTGGTCCGAGCAGCGCAAGCTCGAGACCTGGCTCGCCGTGGAGCTGGCGGTGGTCGACGCGCTGGCCGAGGCCGGTGCGGTCCCGGACGAGGACGCCGCGCTCGTGCGCGAGCGCGCCGCCTTCACGGTCGAGGCCGTCCAGGAGCGCGAGGAGGTGACCGACCACGACGTGGCCGCGTTCGTGGACGTGGTCGCCGAGTCGGTCGGCGAGGCGGGCCGCTGGGTCCACCACGGCCTGACGTCCTCGGATGTGCTGGACACGGCGCTCGGCCTCCAGCTCTCGCAGGCGGGCCTGGTCCTCGTGTCGGGGGCGCGCGACTTGCGGGAGGCGCTCGTGCGGCGCGCGCGCGAGCACGCGCACACCCTCTGCGTGGGGCGCACGCATGGGGTGCACGCGGAGCCCACGACGTTCGGCGTGAAGCTCGCCGGCTTCGCGTTCGAGGCCGACCGCAACCTGCACCGGCTGGAGCGCGCCGTGCAGGGTGTCTCGGTCGGCGCGCTGTCCGGCGCGGTGGGGACGTACTCCGCGAACGGCCCCGAGATCGAGGAGGCGGTGCTCCGGCGGCTCGGGCTGGCCCGCGAGGACGTCTCCACCCAGGTCGTGCCGCGCGACCGCCACGCGGAGCTGCTCGGCGCGATCGCCCTCGCGGGCGCCGGCCTCGAGCGGTTCGCCACGGAGATGCGCCACCTCCAGCGCACCGAGGTCCGCGAGGTCGAGGAGCCGTTTCGGGCGGGCGCCCAGAAGGGCTCGTCGGCGATGCCCCACAAGCGCAACCCGATCGTGAGCGAGCGCATCACGGGCATCGCGCGGCTGCTGCGCGGCTACGCGCAGGCGGGGCTCGAGAACGTCGCGCTCTGGCACGAGCGGGACATCTCCCACTCCTCCGTCGAGCGCGTGACGCTGCCCGACGCCACGATCCTGCTCGACTACGCCCAGCACCTCGCGATCAGGGTCGTGGACGGCATGGTCGTGGACGCCGATCGGATGCGCTCCAACCTGGAGCTCACCCACGGGGCGCTCTACTCGCAGCGGGCGCTGCTCGCCCTCGTCGAGGCGGGCCGCTCCCGCGACGACGCCTACCGGATCGTGCAGGAGGCCGCGCAGCGCGCCTACCGCGAGGGCATCCCGATGCGCGAGCTGCTCGCCGAGTCGGCGCCCGAGCTCGACCTCGACTCGGTGTTCGACGCCGGCGCGTTCGTCCGCAACGCGCGGGACATAGTCGCGCGCCTCGACCGGCTCTAGCGGGCTCCCCTGTTAGCCTCGGAGCGGTGAGCGAAGCCGCCGCTCTCCCGGGTCTCGAGCTCGCCTCTCAGGGCAAGGTCAGGGACATCTACACCGTCGGTGACGACCGGCTGCTCATGGTCGTGTCCGACCGCATCTCGACCTACGACGCGGTCCACCCCACGCCCATCCCGGACAAGGGCAAGATGCTCACCGGCCTGACGGCCTTCTGGCTGGCGGAGACCGAGCAGATCGTCCCCAACCACCTGGTGTCGTACACGGACGTGCCGGAACAGGCGCGCGGCCGCGGGATGCTCGTGGAGCGGCTCGAGATGGTGCCCGTGGAGTGCGTGGTCCGCGGCTACATCACGGGCTCGGGCTGGAAGGACTACGGGTCCACCGGGGCGGTCTGCGGGATCGAGCTGCCGCCCGGCCTGAGCGAGTCGGAGCAGCTCCCCGAGCCGATCTTCACGCCTGCCACGAAGGCCGAGCTGGGCGACCACGACGAGAACGTGGACTTCGACCGCGCGGCCGAGATCGTGGGCGACCGCGAGCTTCTGGAAGAGCTGCGCCGGCTGTCGCTCGCCATTTACGAGCATGGCGCGCGCCACGCGCGCGAGCGCGGGATCATCCTGGCCGACACGAAGTTCGAGTTCGGCCGCCGCCCCGACGGCACCATCGTGCTCGGCGACGAGGTGCTCACCCCGGACTCCTCGCGCTTCTGGCCGGTCGACGGGTACGAGCCCGGCCGCGGCCAGCCGAGCTTCGACAAGCAGTTCGTGCGGGACTGGGCCGCCGGGTCGGGCTGGGACAAGTCGCCGCCGGCCCCGCCCATCCCGGACGAGGTCGTGGAGGGCACCCGCGCGCGCTACCAGGAGGCCTACGAGCGGATCACGGGCGAGCCGTTCAGCGCCTGGCTGGAGCGCTCCGGAGGGTGACCGCCAGGGTGCTCATCCGGCCGAAGGAGGGCATCCTCGATCCGTCAGGCCAGGCCGTCGAGCGCGCGCTCACCTCACTCGGCTTCCAGGGCGTCTCCGAGGTGAAGGTCGGCCGGCTCGTGGAGCTCGAGGTGGACGACCCGGCGCGAGTGCCGGAGATGTGCGAGCGGCTGCTCGCCAACCCGCTGATCGAGGACTACGAGGTGGTGGTACTGGAGGACGTGGCCGGATGACGTTCGGCGTCCTCCGCTTCCCGGGGAGCTGCGACGAGGTCGACGCGCTGCTGGCGTGCCGGCGGTTCGCGGACGCCGAGCTGATCTGGCACGGGGACCGCGACCTCGGCGGCGTGGACGCCGTGGTGGTGCCGGGCGGCTTCTCCTACGGCGACTACCTGCGCGCCGGCGCGATCGCCCGCTTCTCGCCCGCCATGGAGGCGGTCGCGGACTTCGCGCACGCCGGCGGGCCGGTGCTCGGGATCTGCAACGGCTTCCAGGTGCTCTGCGAGGCGGGGCTGCTGCCGGGTGCGCTCCTGCCGAACGAGTCGCTGCGCTTCGTCTGCCGCCAGGTCGACGTGGAGGTCGTCAACGCGGACACCCCCTTCACGCGCACGAGCAGGCCCGGGGATGTGCTCTCGATCCCCGTCAAGCACACCACCGGCCGCTACTACGCGCCCGGCGTGACCCTGGAGGAGCTCGAGGCCAACGGCCAGGTGCTGCTCCGCTACGCCGCCGGGCAGAACCCGAACGGCTCGCTCAGGAACATCGCCGGCGTCTGCAACCAGGGCCGGAACGTCATGGGCCTGATGCCGCACCCCGAGCACGCGGTCGACCCGCTGACCGGCTCGGCGGACGGCGGCGTGCTGTTCGCGTCGCTCGCGGCGCACGTGGAAGCGCTGGTCGCCACCGCGTGAGCACGCTCGCGCCGCACCGCGAGCTCGGCCTCACGGACGCCGAGTACGACGGGATCGTCGAGCGCCTGGGCCGCGAGCCGAACGGGCTCGAGCTGGCGGTGTTCTCGCTCATGTGGTCGGAGCACTGCGCCTACAAGCACTCGAAGAAGCTGCTCCGCGAGCTGCCTACGGAGGGGCCGGCCGTCGTGATGGGGCCGGGCGAGAACGCGGGCGCCGTGGACGTGGGGGACGGGCTCGTGGTCGCCTTCAAGGTGGAGTCCCACAACCATCCGAGCGCGGTCGAGCCGTTCCAGGGGGCGGCCACCGGCGTCGGCGGCATCCTGCGCGACGTGTTCGCGATCGGCGCGCGCCCGATCGCCGTGCTCGATTCGCTGCGCTTCGGCGAGCTCGACTCCGAGCGCTCCCGCTTCCTCTTCGACTGGTCGGTGAAGGGCATCGGCCACTACGGCAACTCGATCGGAGTGCCGACGGTCGGCGGCGAGGTGCTGTTCGAGCCGAGCTACGAGCAGAACTGCCTCGTGAACGCGATGTGCGTGGGGCTGGCCCGCCGCGACGCCACGATCCGGAGCGCCGCCTCGGGGGTGGGCAACCTCCTGGTCCTGATGGGCGCGCGCACGGGGCGCGACGGGATCGGGGGCGCCTCGGTCCTGGCCAGCGCGGAGCTGTCCGCCGAGGACTCGGCCAAGCGCCCGACCGTGCAGATCGGTGACCCGTTCGAGGAGAAGAAGCTGCTCGAGTGCTGTCTCGAGCTGCTCGACCGCGGCACGCTGGTCGCCCTGCAGGACCTCGGCGCCGCAGGGCTCTCCTCGAGCTCGTCGGAGATGGCCTCGAAGGGTGAGGTGGGGCTGGACATCGACGTCTCGAAGGTGCCGCTCCGCGAGGCCGGCATGGAGCCCTTCGAGATCATGATCTCGGAGTCGCAGGAGCGGATGCTCTGCGTGATCGAGCCGGGCCGGCTCTCCGAGCTGCTCGAGATCTGCGAGCGCTGGGAGGTGCGCGCGAACGCGATCGGCTCGGTCACCGACACGGGTGCGCTGCGCGTGTTCGACGGCGACGAGCTCGTGGGCGACATGCCGGTGGCCGCCCTCGTCGACGACGTCCCGCTCTACGACCTCGAGCCCGAGGAGCCCACGGGGCGGCTCTACCCGGACCCGCCCGCGCGCATCGACGCGGGCGCTCCCGTGGAGCGCGCGCTGCTGGCGCTGCTCGGATCATCCAACGTGGCGTCGAAGCGCTTCGCGTTCGAGCAGTACGACTCGATCGTCGGGTCTCGCACCGTCCGCCGGCCCGAGGCGGCCGACGCCGCGGTGCTCCAGCTGGCCGGCGACGGCGGCAGCGGCGCGATCGCCGTCTCGATCGACGGCAACGGCAGGCGCGTCGCGGCCGACCCCTACACGGGCGCCGTCGAGGCCGTGCTCGAATGCGCCCGCAACCTCGCCTGCGTGGGAGCCGAGCCGCTCGGGCTCACCAACTGCCTCAACTTCGGGAACCCCGAGAAGCCGCACATCGCCTGGCAGCTCACCCGCGCCGTCGAGGGCCTGCGCGACGCCTGCCTGGCACTCGGCGTGCCCGTCGTCGGCGGGAACGTGTCCCTCTACAACGAGGGCGCGGAGGGCGCCATCTACCCGACGCCGATCGTGGGGATGGTCGGGTCGCTCCCGGACCCCGCGTCCACCCCGGTGTCCGCGTTCACCGAGCCGGGCCACGTGATCGCGCTGGTCGGGCCGTTCACGCCCGACCTCGCCGGATCCGAGCTCGAGAAGCTCCGCGGCCGCCTGTCGACCGGCCTGCCGCCGGTCGACCTCGCAGTGCAGGCCGAGGGGCTCGCCGCGCTGCGCGAGGCGGTGCGCGGCGGCGGCCTCGCGACGGTGCACGACGTGTCCGAGGGCGGGCTCGCCTGCGCGCTCGCGGAGTCCTGCGTGAGCGGCCGCGTCGGGGCGAGCGTGGACCTTTCGCCCCTGGGCGCGTCCGATCCCAACGTGGCGCTCTTCGGCGAGGGCCCCGGCGGCGCGATCGTCGCCGGCCCGGCGGCCGTCGTGGATCGCCTGCCGGGGGCCGTCCGCCTCGGCGACGTCGGCGGAGACCACCTGCAAATCGAGGGTTTGCTGGATTTCGACGTGGGAGCGCTCGCGGAGCGCTTCGAGGGGGCGATTCCGGCTGCCTACGCCTGAGCGGAGCGGCGGTCGCCGCCGCTTCGCGCTGGTAGCCTCCACGGAGCAGGGAGCCTCGCCTCACGCACCCGTGAATCCCCAGCTCGACCTCCGCGACGGTCCTCGCGACGAGTGCGGCGTCTTCGGCGTCTTCGCGCCCGAGTCAGACGTCGCACGGCTCGCGTACTTCGCGCTGTACGCACTCCAGCACCGCGGCCAGGAATCGGCCGGGATCGCGGCCTCGGACGAGGGCCACATCATGACCGTGCGCGACCTGGGCCTCGTCTCGCAGGTGTTCGACGAGGAGAAGCTGCGCGCGCTGCGCGGGCAGATGGCCGTCGGCCACGTGCGCTACTCGACCACCGGCTCGTCCGCCTGGGAGAACGCCCAGCCGGTGTGGCGCTCCGACCGCCGCCAGGTGGCGCTGGCCCACAACGGCAACCTCATCAACGCCGTCGAGCTGCACTCCGAGCTCACCGACCAGGGCGTGCAGTTCCGCGGGACCTCCGACTCGGAGATCATCGCCGCCCTGCTGTCCACGCACCCGGCCGAGCGCATCGAGGACGCGCTGGCCGAGGTCGCGCCGCGCCTCCAGGGCGCCTTCTCCACGGTCGTGATGACGAAGGACTCGGTCGTCGCGTTCCGCGACGGCGCCGGCCTCCGGCCGCTGTCGCTCGGCATGCTCGGCGATCGCTACTGCGTTGCCTCCGAGAGCTGCGCCTTCGACATCATCGGCGCCGAGCTGCTGCGCGAGGTGCAGCCGGGCGAGATGGTCTCGCTCGGCGAGGGCGGCATCGAGACGCGCCAGATCGTCGAGTCGCAGCGCAAGGCCTTCTGCGTCTTCGAGCACATCTACTTCGCGCGGCCGGACTCGATCCTCGAGGGCAACCGCACGCAGGTCTCGCGCCGCAAGATGGGCGAGATCCTCTGGCGCGAGGCGCCCGTCGAGGCGGACGTCGTCATCGCGGTGCCCGACTCCGGGAACGCGGCCGCCGCCGGATACTCGAAGGCGTCCGGGATCGCGCGCGACGACGGGCTCATCAAGAACCGCTACGTCGCCCGCACGTTCATCCAGCCCGGCCAGGAGCTGCGCAAGCACGGCCTGCGGATGAAGTTCAACCCGCTGCGCGAGGTCGTGGCCGGCAAGCGGCTGGTGGTGGTGGACGACTCGATCGTCCGCGGCAACACCACCCGCCAGATCGTCCAGATGCTGCGCGGCGCGGGCGCGACCGAGATCCACATGCGGATCTCCGCGCCGCCGATCCGTCACGCCTGCCACTACGGGGTGGACATGTCGACGACGCAGGAGATGGTCGCCCACGGCCGGACGGTCGACGAGATCGCGGAGGAGCTCGACTGCGACTCGCTCGCCTATCTCTCGCTCGACGGCGTCTACGAGGCGATCCGCTCCACGCGCGAGACTCACTGCGACGCCTGCTTCTCCGGCGACTACCCCCTCGAGCGCACCGACGGCGCCAACGGCAAGTTCGCGCTCGAGGAGCTCGCGGTCGTTCGCACCTAGCCGGGGCAAGTGTCCTGCCTTGTGGTTGCTCTGCAACCAGAAGTCAGGACGGTTTCCG
>JAFGJG010000147.1 GCA_016929195.1 Thermoleophilaceae bacterium | reverse complement strand
GGTCAGCTCCGGCGAGCGCGTGGCGCGCGAGCTCGGGAAGCTCCTCTAGCGCTCCCCGGCCACGACCGCCACGAGCGCCCGCCCGGCCTCCTCGAGCTCGGCCAGCGTCGTGGCCTCGGTCACCGAGGCGAGGTCGATGATCCGCTCCTCGAAGGGGTCGAGCGACGAGCGGCCCACGACCGCGTGGCAGGCCACGCCGCTCTGGCGGCAGCGCGTGGCCAGCTCGCCGACGACCTTGTCCTGGAGGCTCTGCTCGTCGAGGCTGCCCTCGCCGGTCACGACGAAGGCGGCGGCCCGCATCAGCTCGTCGAAGCCGACAGCGTCGAGCACGTAGGCGGCGCCCGGCACGAGCCGCGCGCCGCGGGCCGCCCAGAGCCCGCCGGACAGGCCTCCCGCGCAGCCGGTCATCGGCTCACCGCGCGGGTCGCGCGGCCAGCCGCTCGCGAGCTTCTCGAGTCGCCGCTCGAGCCGCCCCACCATCCGCGCGTCTGCGCCCTTCTGCGGCCCGAAGATCCGCGGCGCCTGCTCGAACGGGGTGCTCACGTCGCAGACCACCTCGAGCTCCACCTCCACACCGGCCTCGTCGAGCGCCGCCAGCGCCCCCGCTCCGCCGTCCGTCGTCGCCGACCCGCCGACGGTCACGATGACGCGCTCCGCACCCGCCCCGGCCGCGGCGGCGATCAGCTCGCCCGTGCCTCGCGTGTCGGCCGCCCAGGCGTCGCGCTCCGTCTCGGCCACGAGCGTGAGGCCGCTCGCGCGGGCCATCTCCACGAGCCCGCTGCCGTCGGGCAGCAGGGCGTACTCGGCCTCGATCGGCCGCCCCAGGGGGTCGGCCACGGTTGCGGTCCGGCGCTCGCCCGCGAGCGTCGCCAGCAGCACGTCCATCGTCCCCTCGCCCCCGTCGGCCACGGGCAGCTCGATCGCCTCGCGCCCGGCGGAGCGCAGGCCGGCGGCCACGGCGGCGGCGACCTGCGGGGCGGAGAAGGTCCCCTTGAAGCTGTCGGGGGCCACGAGCGCAGGGCCGCTCACAGCGCCGCGCCGAACGCGCGCTCGGCCTCGTCACCGTGCACCGCGAAGACGATCCGCTCGAGCCCGCCCTCGTGCTCGCCGGCGACCGCGACCATGATCCGCGCGGCCTCGTCGAGCGAGAATCCGCCCACACCGGTGCCGAAGGCGACCAGGGCGAGCGAGCGCGCGCCGAGCCGCTCGGCCACCTCGAGCGTCGACCGGGTCGCGCGTTCGATGATCGCCGCGGAGGTCGGCCCGCCCGGCTCCATCGTCGCCGCGTGGATGACCCAGCGTGCCGGCATGTCGCCGGCCGTGGTCTCGACCGCCTCGCCGAGCCCGATCGGTGCGCGCTCAGCTGACTCGCGCTGGACGTCGGGGCCGCCGGCGCGCGCGATGGCGCCCGCCACGCCACCGCCGTGCATCAGCCGCGTGTTCGCCGCGTTGGCGATTGCGTCGACCTCCAGCTTCGTCACGTCCGCCTGGAGAACCTCGAGCTCGGCCACGGCCGTATCCTGGCGCACATGAGCGCGAAGCTGGTCTACGCGGCGATCGCGTCGCTGGACGGCTACGTGGCCGACGCCGAGGGCGGGTTCGCCTGGGCCGCGCCGGACGCTGAGGTGCACGCCCACGTCAACGACCTCACGCGCCCTGTCGGCACCCATCTCTACGGGCGCCGGACGTACGAGGTCATGGTCGCCTGGGAGACCATGGACGACGACGCGCCGGAGATGCGCGACTTCGCCGAGATCTGGCGGGCGGCGGACAAGGTCGTCTACTCGCGGATGCTCGACGAGGTGACCACCGCGCGGACTCGCCTCGAGCGCGAGTTCGACCCGGAGGCCGTCCGCCGGCTCAAGTCGGAGGCCGACGGGGACATCTCCGTCGGCGGCCCCAAGCTGGCCGGCGAGGCGCTGATGGCGGGGCTGGTGGACGAGTGCCACCTCTACGTCACGCCCGTGGTGGTGGGGGGCGGGACGCACTGGCTTCCCCCGGGCCTGCGCGTCGGGCTCGAGCTGCTCGAGGTGCACCGCTTCGCAGGCGGCGTGGTCCATCTGCACCACCGTGTCGATCTCGGGGCCTCCCGTTCGTCGTTAGGGTGAACGCGGCGGTGGGCGCCGCGGAAGACCACAGGAGGTTCGACCCATGAAGTACCTGCTGACGCTGTTCGGCGACGAGTCCCGCTGGGGCGAGCGGACGCCCGAGGAGCAGGCCAAGAGCATGAAGGCCTGGGACGAGTACACCCAGGCGGTGACGCAGGCGGGCGCGTTCCTGGGCGGCGAGGGGCTCCAGCCGAGCGCCACCGCCACGACCGTGAAGATCGACGCGCAGGGCGGCGATCCCGTCGTGACCGACGGGCCGTTCGCCGAGACCAAGGAGCAGCTCGGCGGCTACTACCTGCTCGAGTGCGCCGACCTGGACGAGGCGCTCGCCTGGGCCAAGCGGATCCCCTTGCCGGGCGGCACCGTCGAGGTGCGGCCGGTCATGGACTACGACGCCGCCGGCTCGGAGCACCACTCGAACACGGCGGAGGCCGCGCGGTAGGCCTGCCCGCCGAGGACGTCGATCGCCTGTTCCGGCGCGAGTCGGGACGGGCGGTCGCCACCCTCATCCGCGTGCTCGGCGACTTCGACCTCGCGGAGGAGGCGGTCCAGGACGCCTTCGTCGTTGCGCTCGAGCGCTGGCCGCGCGACGGCGCGCCGAGGAACCCGGCCGCCTGGATCGTCAGCACGGCCCGCAACCGGGCCATCGACGTCCTGAGGCGCGACCGTCGCTACGACCAGAAGCTCGCCGAGCTGGCGGCGCTCGGGCGCGGCGATTCCGCGGAGGACGAGGACGACGTGAGCTCGATACCCGACGACCGGCTGCGGCTGTTCTTCACGTGCTGCCATCCCGCGCTCGCGCAGGAGGCCCAGGTCGCGCTGACGCTGCGCACGCTCGGCGGGCTCTCCACGCCGGACGTGGCGCACGCGTTCCTCGTCGCCGAGTCGGCGATGGCGCAGCGGCTGGTGCGCGCGAAGCGCAAGATCCGCGGGGCGCGCATCCCCTACGAGGTGCCGCCGGACGCGGAGCTGCCCGACCGCCTGCGCGCGGTCCTCGCCGCGCTCTACCTGATCTTCAACGAGGGCTATCTCGCGACGAGCGGCGACGCGCTCGTGCGCCGCGAGCTGTGCGACGAGGCGATCCGGCTCGCCCGCGTGCTGGCCCGGCTGATGCCGGACGAGCGGGAGGCGCTCGGCCTGCTCGGCCTGATGCTCCTCCATCACTCGCGCCGCGACGCCCGGACGGACGAGCGGGGCGACCTCGTGCTGCTGGAGGATCAGGATCGCTCCCGCTGGCACCATGACGAGATCGCCGAGGGCGGCGCCCTCGCGGCGCGCGCCGGCACCGCGGGCCCCTATTCGGTACAGGCCCTGATCGCCGCCGAGCACTCCGCCGGCGCGACCGATTGGGCGCGGGTGGCCGGCCTCTACGAGCTCCTGATGACGATCCAGCCCGGTCCGGTGGTGGAGCTGAACCGTGCGGTGGCCGTGGCGATGCTGGGCGGGCCCGAGCACGGGCTCGCGCTCGTGGACGACATCGAGCGGCGCGGCGACCTCGACGGCTACCACCTGCTGCACGCCACCCGGGCGGACCTGCTGCGGCGCCTGCGGCGCCGCGACGAGGCCGCGGCCGCCTACTCGCGCGCGCTCGAGCTGGCCTCGAATCCGGTGGAGCGCCGCTTCCTCGAGCGGCGGCTGGCGGGGCTCGCCTAGCGCCTGACGCGCACGCCGCGGCGGACCAGCTTCGAGCGGTTCCCGCCCGTGTCCCGCGCCCGCAGTCCCACGCGGACCACCGGACGGCGGCCGTTTCGCAGTGACCGGCGGAGCGCGCGCCGCGCCCGGCGGGTGAGCTTCACCCTGACGCGCACGCGCCGGTGCGCCGCGGCCCGGCGGCGCCCGGGCTTCAGGCGGTAGGTCCGCTTGCCGATTCTCAGCAGCGCCCCCGTGGAGAGGGCGCAGGCCTCGCTGCAGCGCGCGTAGGCCACCGCGCCTCCGAGCCGCAGCACGCGCTGCCGGCGCTTGACCTTGGCCCGGAGCCGCGGCGAGGTGATGTCGCGGTCCGCCGGCACGGGGCCGCCGCCGGCGACCATGTCGGGGTCGATCCGCAGCAGCTTGCCGAGCAGGGTGCCGAGGTTCTGGGCGTTGCCGTGGACGTCGTTGCCCCCGCCGCCGTCGCCCGTCGCCGCGTAGAGGTACCCGTCCGGGCCGAACTGGAGCTGGCCGCCGTTGTGGTTGTCCTCGGAGGAGTGCTCGATCGCCAGCACCAGCCTGCGGCTCGCGGGATCGGCCACGTCGGGGTTCGCGGAGCGCGTGTACTGCTCGATGCGAATGTCCCCGCCGGCGTCGGTGAAGTAGACGTAGAACCGGCCCGAGGTCGCGTAGTCCGGCGCGAACGCCATCGACAGCAGCCCGCGCTCGTTGCCGTCGAGGACGAGCCCGGAGATGTCGAGGAACGGCGTCGCGGCGCGCGTGCCGTTCTCGATCAGGGCGATCACGCCGCCCTGCTGCGTCACGAACAGGCGGTTCGGGTCGCCCGGCGGCGAGGTCACGTAGGTCGGCAGCGCGTAGCCGCCGGCGACGATCGTGCGCGCGAGCGTGCCCGATGTGCCGCCCGCCCTGAGCCTCGACACGTCACCCGTGTTCTGGTTGACGACGTACAGGCGCCCCGCGGAGTCCTGCCCGAACGAGCCGAGCTGCGGGAGCGTGAGCCCGGTCGCGCGGTTGTCGGGGGCTGCCCGGTTCAGAGCCAGCGAGCGGATCTCGCCCACGTAGTAGTCCGCGTACAGGTAGCGGCCGACGAGGCCGGTGAGCGACGGGTCGCGCACGACGTAGCCGCCGATCACCGCGCCGCCGTCGGCGGTCGAGTAGTCGGCGAGCGGCGCGACGACCGTGCCGCCGGCCGGGCAGCGCGGCCCCCCGGGACCGTCGATCGCGCCCTCGCGGCAGGGCCAGCCGAAGTTGGCGCCGCGGGCGCCCGCGAGCGTGGTCCAGTCGAGCTCCTCGCGGGCGCCCTGGCCCACGTCCCCGATCAGGAGGTCGCCGTTCGCCCGGTCGAAGGAGAAGCGGTAGGGGTTGCGGAGGCCGTAGGAGTAGACCTCGGCGCGCGCGCCGGCGCGGCCTGAGAACGGGTTGTCGGGCGGGATCAGGTAGCCCGTGCCCGCCTGGGCCTGCGCGGCGGCCGGGACGGAGAGTCCCAGCAGGACCGCGAGCGCGGCGGCCCTAGCCGCGAAGCTGCGCGATGTCGCACTCACTCGGATCCTTATCGGAGCGCCAGCGCAGGAACTTGGCTCCGTGACGGATCCGTTGCCCGGTGATGTGGTCGAAGGCCACCTCGCAGACGAGCTCGGGCCGCAGGCCCTCCCAGACGAGCTCCTCCTCGGACTTCCAGCGGCTCGCCTCTCCGGCGCCGCGCTCACCGGTGCGGTAGGGCTCGAGGAGCTCGATCAGCTCGCGCTTCTCCTTCGCCTTGAAGCCTGAGGTGTGGCCCACGATCCGGAGGTCGCCGCCCTCGTCGTAGAGGCCGAGGATCAGCGACCCGACCGTGCCCTCCTCCTTGCCGAAGCGGAAGGCGGCGACGACCGTGTCCGCCGTGCGCACCCGCTTGATCTTCGCCATGCCCTTGCGCTCGCCGGGCTGATACGCGGCGCCGCCCTCCTTCGCGACCACGCCCTCCGACTGGCCCGTGAGCCACTGGCCGGCGTCGTCGCGGTCGGCGGTCGACGGTGTGAGCCTGACCGGGTCGGCGACCACCTTCTCGAGTCGCTTGCGGCGCTCGTCGTAGGGCAGCTCGAGCAGGCTCTCGTCGCCCTCCGCGAGCAGGTCGAAGGCCACGAAGAAGGCGGGCGTCTCCTCCGCGAGCCGCTTCACGCGCGACTCGGCCGGGTGGATCCGCTGGGAGAGCAGGTCGAACTCCTGGATGCCGTCCAGCTCGATGACCATCTCCCCGTCGAGCACAAGCCGGTCGCCGGGAAGCTCCTTCACCTGTTCTTCGATCTCGGGGAAGTAGCGGTTCATCGGCCGCCCGTTGCGGCTCTGGAGGTGCACTTCGTCGCCGTCCCGGAAAACGATCGTGCGGAACCCGTCCCACTTCGGTTCGTAGCGCCAGCCGTCACCATCGGGCAGCTCCGCGCGCGAGCGCGCCAGCTGCGGCTTGAGGGGCGGCTTCAGCGGCAGGGCCACGGCGATGAACCGTACCGAGGGAGATAGGATTGCCCCGATGTCGCAGGAACAGGCCACAGTCGCCGAGGAGGAGTACCTCCAGATCATGTACTGGCTCGAGGAGGCCGGCCTGCCGATCACCGGAGCCAACATCGCGCGCGCGATGCAGGTCTCGGCGCCGACCGTGCACGAGATGCTCGGCCGCCTCGAGGCCGACGGCTATGTGACCCGCGACGCCGACAAGTCGCTCGCGTTCACCGAGACCGGCTCGGAGCACGCCGCGCAGATCGTGCGCCGCCACCGGCTGATCGAGCGCTTCCTGACCGACGTCTTCGACATCCCGTGGGATCAGGTCCACGAGGAGGCCGAGCGGCTCGAGCACTGGATGTCCCCGGTCGTCGAGGAGCGGATGCTCCGCGCGATCGGCGACGCCAAGACCTGCCCCCACGGCCACCCGATCTTCGAGGGCGAGCGCGAGCACGGCGTGCCGCTGGCGGACGTGGAGGAGGGCGCCAAGGTGACGGTGCTCCGCTTCGAGAACGAGGCCGAGGATCTGCTCCACTACCTGATGGACAGCGGCCTGCACCCGGGCCTCGAGGGCACACTCGCCCACTCGGGCGAAGAGGTGACGATCGACGTGGGCGGCGACACGAAGTCGGTCACCCGCAGCGTCGCCGAGACCGTCTCGGTGACCGCGGACCCCTCGCCGGCGCCGCGGACCGCGCTGCCGGACCAGCTGGTGCTGGGCCGCGAGCGCTACGGGCGCTAGGCCGCGCCGGGCCCGCCGCCGCCGTCCGGGGGGGGTATGTCGACTTGTGCATCTATGCGATGCATAACTCGCCAAGCCCCCGAGCGGTATGACGGGGCGAGCAGGCTCTAGCCGACCATCGCGTCGCGCTTCCGCGCGCGCAGGTCGTAGTAGAGGAGCGTCGAGAACAGCGCCACGAACGGCGCCGTGATCATCTCGGCGGTCATCGTCCCCACGAGCGACCAGATCGCGCGGTCGGAGCTGTCGGCGATCTCGTCGAACGGGGTGATCAGCAGCACGCCGGGGAGGAAGGCGGCCAGGTTCGCCAGCAGGATCAGCCCGAAGGTTCGCCACCACACCCCCTGCGTGAGCCGGCCGGACTGCACCAGCGCCGCCGTGCCGCGGGCGCCGTCGACCACCACGGTCTGCGGCACGAAGTACCAGCGGACGGCCAGGTAGACGCCGGGCACGATCAGGAGCACCAGGCCGAGGGCGATCCCGATCCCGGCCAGCACCACCGCGAAGAAGAGCGGCGCGAAGTCCTCGAGGCCGGCGGCGAGCGTCCGGCGCGCCCGCGGGCGCTCGCCCTCCGACACCGACTGCAGCGCGTGGATGCAGATCGCGTTGATGAGCGGCGCGACCACCAGGAAGCTCACCAGCGTCGGGATGATCGCCTCCGCCGCCCCGGGCGACTCGTCGAAGCCCGCCGTGAGCTGCTCCATGCCGACGCCCTCGACGATCAGGTGGACGGGCAGCACGATCGCCGCGGAGAGCGCCAGGAAGGCGCCGGCGTTGCGGAGGTAGACGCCGAGGGCGTCGCGGAAGAGGGTGGATATGTCGCGCGGCCTGGCGAGCTCGAGGCGGCTCACGCCCGCGGGCCGACCACGCTCCCGGCCACCTCGGCGCGGGCTTCGGCCAGGCGGGCGATGCCCTCCTCGATCTGCTCGGGGATGACCCCGGAGTAGGCGATGCGCAGCGAGCTCTCGCCGCCCTCGAGCAGGAAGTCCGTGCCCTTCACGAACAGGACGCCGCGCTCGGCGGCGGCCGTCTCGATCGCCGCCACGTCGGTGCCCTCGGGAAGGTCGACCCAGAGGAAGTACCCGCCCTCCGGCGTCACGTAGGTGGCGTCGGGGAGGTGGCGGTCGATCGCGCGGGCGGTGGCGTCGCGGCGTTCGCGGAGGGCGGTCTTGACCGTCTCGATCGAGGTGTCGATGGCGCCTGACTCGCAGAACTCGGCCACGATCGACTGGGCCACCATGCTCGGCGAGATGTACGTGCTCGTCGCGGTCTTGCGAATCGCGCCGATGGTCTCCTTCGAGCCGACGAGGTAGCCCACCCGGATGCCCGGACAGACCGTCTTCGAGAACGAAGAGGCGTAGACGACGCTGCCCCGCTCGTCGAGCGACAGCATCGTCGGCTGATCCTCGCCCTCGAACCGCAGCTCCACGTACGGGTCGTCCTCGAAGATCGTGAAGTCGTACTCGGCCGCGAGCTCGAGCAGGCGGCGGCGCTTGTCGAGCGACAGCGTGCAGCCGGCGGGGTTCTGGAAGCTCGGGATGATGTGAGCGAGCCGCGGCCGCGCGCCGGACTCCAGCGCGCGTTCGAGCGCGCCGACGTCGATGCCGTCCTCCTGAAGCGGGATCGCGAGGATGTCCGCACCCAGGTTCCGGAGGGCCAGCAGCGTCCGGTCGTAGCTGGGCGCCTCGACCACCACGAGGTCGCCGGGCCCCACGAGCTGCTGGAACAGGAACGCGTCGGCCTGCATCGATCCGTTCGTCGCGATCACCTGATCGGGCTCCACGCCCTGCTTCGCCGCTATCCACGCCACCAGGCGCGGATAGCCGGCCGAGGTGCCGTACGAGAAGGCGCCGCCGGGGTCGCGGTCGAAGGCGCGCTGGGCCGATGCCTTGAGGTCCTCGACGGCGATGATGTCGAGCGAGGGCGCTCCGCGTGCGAGGGAGATGTTCGTGGCGGCGGACATGCCGGCCACGATAACGACGGCGCGGCTCAGATGGCCCGCGCGTACAGGATCACGTTGTCGCGATAGCCCGTGTCCTGCGAGAACGGCCCCCCGCAGGTGACCAGCACGAGCATCCGCCGCCGCGACGGCCCGTAGACCGATCCGCGCGGGAAGTGGCTCTTCTCGATCTGCCTGCGCCGCACGACGGCGAACCGGCGGGTGGCGCCGCGGCTGTCGCGCACGGTGATGCTGCTGCCGCGGCCCTGCTGCAGCAGGCTGTAGAAGAGGGCCGGGCCCTCCTTCGAGTCCACGTGGCTCACGATCACGGCGCGCCCGATCTCGCCGGGCCGCGGGCCCGCGGCGAACCAGCCTGCGCGGCCGGGCGGCGGGACGCTCAGCTGCCCGTTGGAGACGCCCATGCGGTCCACCGGGCCGGAGCTGCCCGCGGCGGTGATCGTGATGCGCGTCGGGACGCCCGGCCGGCGCCCGGGGGCGGCCGCGGGCGCGTGGCGGCGGGGGCGCGCGCTTGCCGTGGGGAGCCTCAGGCCGGCGCTGCGGGGGTCGAGCGTGAGCGCGGCGAGCAGGGAGCCCACCGTCGGCGTCTGCGCCTCGGTCGGCTCCGGGGACAGGTCGATGGACCGGTCGTCGGGCCTCAGCCAGGCTGCCGCGCCTCCGGCCAGCGCGCCGGAGACGACGATCGAGAGGAAGAGGCCGAGTCCCGGCCGGAGGCGTCTAGTGGTGGCGCCCACCGCGGCGCGCTGCGACGAGGCCGGTGACGACCAGCGCGGCTCCGGAGACGACCAGGAAGCTGACCTTGCCGGCGGTGCCGGCCGAGCCGACGGTGCTGCCGGGTCGCGGCGTCGTGCTGCTCCACGTGCTGACGCCGTTGCCTGCGGCGGGGGCCGGAGCGGGCTCCGGCTCCTCGGCCGCCACGGGCTCCTCGACGGCGGCGGGCTCCTCGACGGCGGCCACGGGCTCCTCGAGCTCCACCTGGACCTCGAACTCGGGCTCCGGCACGAACGGCTCCCAGAGCGGCGTCGGCGCAGCGTCCTCCTCGGCGACCGGCTCCTCGGCCGGCGCCTCGGTGGAGAACGTCGCGGGCGGCTCCGGCGTGTCCGCGGGCTCGGCGGCGGGCTCGGCGATCCACGACCCGGTCCACGACTCCTCGGCTTCCGCGCCGACGGGATCGGTGGGCTCCGGGGCCACGGCGGGCTCGGTCTCGGCCACAGGCTCCGGGGCGGGCTCGGGCGCCGCGGCGGGTGCGGGCGGGTACGACTCGACAGCGGGGCGCGTGGGCCACGGCGAGAGCGGACGCTCGGTCTCCGCGGGTGCCGGCTCGGCGATCCGTGGCGGGCCGTTGAAGAGCAGCCGGGCCGGCGTGGCCGGCGCGGGCTCGGCCTCGGGCGCCGGGTCGGGGCGTGTGAAGCGGGAGAGCGGCGGCGTCTCGGCCTGCTCCTCGTCCTCCGACGGCGTCTCGCGGGTGAAGCGGCCGGTCGGCTCGGAGGGCTCCCAGCGCTCGCTCGGCGGCGGCGACCACAGCGGCGGGGTGGGCAGCGCCTCCTCGTGGTGGCCGTTGCCGTTGGCGGGCGCCTCGACCTCGGTGGCGGCAGCCACGGGCTCGACGACCGGCTTGGGCGGCAGCGGCGGGAGCGGCAGGACGGGCGCGGCTGCGAACACCGGCGCGGGCTTCGCCGGCGCGGGCTCCTCGACGGCGGTGCCCTCGATGACGGGCTCCGCCGCCACGGGCTCCTCGACTGGGGTCTGCTCGACGACCGGCTCATCCATGGCTGGCTCCTCTACGACTGTGGTCTCGATTGCTGGCTGCTCATCCGTGATCGCGTCGGCCTCGACGGGCGGCTCCTCGTCCGCTCCCACGGGCGGGCCGGCGGCCACGGACGAGGGTGCGGGAAGGGCGGGCGGCTCGGCCGCGGTCTCGATCACGTGGAGCGAGCCGCGCTTGCGCGTGCGCCGCGCGAGGACGTAGGAGGCGCCACCGAGCGAACCGCCGATGAGCGACGACCCGATGATCAGCAGCCAGCCGCTGCCCGACGTGGCGCCGCCGAGCCCGGTGGCCGGAGCCGCCTGGGGGCCGGCGCTGCCGTCATCGGTCAGGACGACCTGGGCGGGCATGCCGGCGCTGCCGACGACGAAGGCGGTGGAGGCCGTGCCGGCCACGGACCGGACCTCGGCCTTGACGATGGGCATCCCCTTCCCGCCGGGGCGGGTGACGGCCACGGAGTGGGGGCCGGGCGGAACGGGCAGGTAGCCGGTGGCGTCCCCGAGGCCCACGCCGCTGACGACGACCTTTCCGTCGAGCTTAACGTCGGCGCTGCCGACCTCTGAGGCGGCGTGGATCGCGCGGAGCGTGGCCTTGCCGGCCTCGACGCCGTCGTCGCGGTAGACGAGCAGGTCCACGCCGTTGTTGCTGCCGACGGCGACGACGGTGTGCCGTCCCGACCCGAGCCGGACGGTCTCGGATGCGATCGGCGAAGACTGGCCGTTCAGGATAAGCCGGAGCCGTACCTGACCTGGACGAAAGACCTGGTAGCCGCTGGGCTTGGCGAAGGAGGAGGGAAGGCGCGGGCTGCCCTTCTCGATGAGCAGCGAAGCGGGTCCGGCGCCCGAGACGGCGTGCAGGAACCGCACCTGCGTCTGGTCTGACTGCGCCTCGACAGGCATAGTCGGTATTACGATCGTTGTGAGAGCGGCTGCTCCAAGCGTCGCGCCCTTCTTGGCTCTGCTTCGCTTCATTTGGCCATGCTAACCCGGGATCGAGAAATCGGGAGATCGCTTTTCCAGGCCCCTCCGGAGGATCGGGCCCTCCTGGACCTGTCGGTACGCCGGAAGGTCAAGGACGACGTGGTGGCCGCTGTGCTCCGTTTGCAGCCGGAAGAGGTCGCGCCCCGCCGCGAGGCGGCCCTGGACCGGATCGCCATGCAGGTCGGCATTCACGACCAGGCCGAACGCGCCAGGTTGCCCGAGGTCCTCGCGGGCCTGCCGGCGGACCAGTGGCCGGACGAAGGCGGCGGCTTCGTGAGCGCTCCGCCCGAGCCCCCGCCGCCGCCGCCGCCAACGCCAGCCGCCCCGAAGCCGTCCACACGCCGGCGCCGGCCGCGTGCGGCGATCCTGGTCGTGATCGCGGGCGCCCTGCTCGGCGGGGTGGCCGGCCTGCTGCTGTTCGGCGGCGACGCGGACGACGACGGCAAGAGCGACAAGCCCGCCGCGACCGCCGAGACGCCGGCCGCCCCGGCGTCCAAGCCGGTGGAGCTCGAGCCGGTGCTGTCCGACTTCCCCGCCAGGGGGACGGCCCGGATCGAGGGCAGCGGCGAGGACAGCCGGCTGATCATGTCGCTGAGCGGGCTGCCGCCGCGCGAGGAGGCCTACGCCGTCTGGCTCTACAACTCGGTGACCGATGCGGTCCTGATCGACCGCGTGGTCGGCACGAGCCTCGAGGTGGACGAGGTTCTTCCCGCCGACCCGGCGGACTACAGGTTCATCGACGTCTCCCAGGAGCCCATCGACGACAACCCGAATCACAGCGGGGCGAGCGTCATGCGGATTCCGGTCGACGAGCTGCTGAAGGGCGCGGGCTAGACCCGCGCGCCCAGGACTTCGATCGCGATCTCGGCCACCTGCGTGGGGTTGCGGCCCACGCGCACGCCCTTGGCCTCGAGCGCCTCGGCCTTCGCCTGCGCCGTGCCCGCCGAGCCGGAGACGATCGCGCCGGCGTGGCCCATCGTCTTGCCGGGCGGTGCGGTGAAGCCTGCGATGTAGGCGACCACCGGCTTCGACACGTGCTCGGCGATGTGGTCCGCCGCGCGCTCCTCCGCGTCGCCTCCGATCTCGCCGGAGAGCACGATCAGCTCGGTCTCCGGGTCGGCCTCGAACAGCTCGATGATGTCGATGAAGCTCGAGCCCGGCACCGGGTCGCCGCCGATGCCGACGATCGAGCTGTTCCCGAACCCGCTCTGGGCCAGCTCGTTGCCGATCTGGTAGGTCAGCGTGCCGGAGCGCGACACCACGCCGACGTTGCCCTCCTTGAAGAAGGACGCCGGGATGATCCCCACGTTGGCCTTGCCGGGCGACAGGATCCCTGGGCAGTTCGGCCCGACCAGCCGCACGCTCGGGTTGCGGGCGAGGTGGTTGTAGACGCGCAGCTCGTCGTGAGCGGGGATGCCCTCCGTGATCGCGACGATCAGCTCGATGCCCGCGTCCTCGGCCTCGAGGATCGAGTCGGCCGCGAACCGCGGCGGGACGAAGATCATCGCCGTGTTGGCGCCGGTCTCCTCGACGGCCCTGTGGAAGGTGTCGAAGACCGGGATGCCCTCCACGTCCTGGCCGCCCTTGCCGGGGGTCACGCCGGAGACGACCTGGGTGCCGTAGTTGCGGTTGTTGAGCGAGTGGAAGGTGCCCTCGCGGCCGGTGATGCCGGAAACGCAGAGGCGCGTGTCCCTGTCGACCAGGACCGCCATCAGCCGGCCAGCTCCACGACCCTGTTGGCGGCGTCGAGCATCGTGGACTCGGTGTGGACGTTCGGCAGGTTCGCCTCGGCCAGCAGCCGGCGGCCCTCCACGTCGTTCGTGCCGTCGAGCCTGACCACGAACGGCACGCCGGGCTCGATCTGGGCGAACGCCTCGATCAGCCCGCGCGCGACCTCGTCGCAGCGCGTGATGCCGCCGAAGATGTTGAACAGCACGGCCCTGACCTCGGGGTTCGAGAGGATCACCTCGACGGCGCTCGTGATCGCCTCGGCCTTGGAGCCTCCGCCCGCGTCGAGGAAGTTGGCGGGCCGGCCGCCGGCCTGGGCGACCACGTCGAGCGTGGACATCACGAGTCCGGCGCCGTTCCCGAGGATGCCGATGTTCCCGTCCAGGGACACGTAGGTCAGCCCGCGCTCCTTCGCCATCCGCTCCTGCGGGTTCTCGGCGGAGACGTTCCGGAACTCGGCCGAGTCGGGATGGCGATACAGCGCGTTGTCGTCGAGGGTGACCTTGGCGTCGAGCGCGACAACGTCGCGCGAGCCGGTTACGAGCAGGGGATTCACCTCGACGAGCATGGCGTCCTCGGCAACGAAGGTCTCGTAGAGCCGGGCGAGCATCGCGCCCACCGGGCGGATCAGGTCGGGGGCGATCCCGGCGTCGAAGGCGAGCCGGCGCCCGTGGAAGTCCTGGAAGCCGAGCAGCGGGTCCACGTGCAGCTTGACCATGGCCGTCGGGTCCTCCTCCGCGATGGCCTCGACGTCCATGCCGCCCATCCGCGAGAGCATCGCCATGGGCTTCTTGGCGCCGCGGTCGAACACGACGGCCGCGTAGTACTCCTCGGCGATGTCGGAGGCCTGCTCGACCCAGAGCTCGTGGACCGTGAGCCCGCGGATGTCCATCCCGAGGATCGCCTCCGCGTGCTCCCGGGCCTCGGCCTTGTCCTTGGCGAGCTTGATGCCGCCCGCCTTGCCGCGGCCGCCGATCTGGACCTGGGCCTTGATCACGACCGGGTATCCCAGCTCCTGAGCGGCCTCGACGGCCTCGTCGACCGACGTCGCGTGCCTTCCGTCGGGCACGGGGACGCCGTGCTTCGAGAAGAGCTGCTTGCCTTGATATTCGAGGAGGTCCATTAGCTAGATAGGATCATCCGCCGCGCCCGGACGGCGCCGCACCCTAGCAATCCCCACATGGCACTCCCCAAAGAAGTCAAATTCGTCACGTTCGACTGCTACGGCACCCTGATCGACTGGGAGTCGGGCGTCTACGACGCATTCCAGAAGGAGGCGGACCGCGACGGGTTCACGATCGACCGTGACGTGCTCGTCCCCCGCTTCATCGAGATCCAGCGCGAGATCCAGCGCGGGTCGTACGAGCTCTACGCCGAGGTCCTGAGGCGCACGGCCGTGCGCGTGGCGGCCGAGCTGGGCTGGGATCTAGAGCCCTCGCGCTCCAACTTCCTGCCCGACAGCGTCCCGCGCTGGCCCGCGTTCCGCGAGACCAACGCGCAGCTCGAGCGCTTCGCGAAGAAGTACGAGACCGGGATCCTCTCGAACATCGACGACAAGCTCCTGGGCGCCACGCGCCGCCACTTCCGGACCGACTTCGACCTCGTGGTCACGGCCCAGCAGGTGCGCAGCTACAAGCCCGACCCGGCGCACTTCAAGGAATGCCAGCGGCGGATCGCGGGCCTCAAGAAGAACTGGGTCCACATCGCGTCGGGCTATCCGACCGACGTGGAGCAGTGCATCAAGCTGAAGATCCCGGTGATCTGGGTCAACCGCCACGGCGAGAAGGTCGAGGGCGCAAAGAAGCCCGACGGCGAGGTCAAGACCTTCCGCGACGCGGGCAAGCTGCTGAAGGCCGCCTAGCCGGGCCGCGCCCGATGCGAGCGGTCTCGGTCCACCGCGACGCGCTCGTCGTGACCAGCCGGCTGTGGCAGACGAACGCCACGGTGCTGCGGGCCGGCGGCGAGGCGGTCCTGATCGACTCGCCGTACTTTCCTGACGAGCTCGAGGCGCTCCCGGCGCTGCTCGCGCAGGCGGGGTTCGAGCCGGACGGCCTGCTCGCGACCCACGCGGACTTCGATCATCTGCTGGGGAAGGTCGCTTTCCCCGCCCTGCCGCTGGGGGTCGGCGAGGAGACCGCGATCCGGCTGCGCGCCGAGCCGGGCGCGGCACAGCGAGACCTGCGCGACCACGACGACGAGCTCTACGTGACGAGGCCCGCGCCGCTCAGCCTCGGCGCAGTGCAGGCCCTGCCGGTCCCGGGCCGCCTCGACCTGGGGGACGCCGAGCTCGAGCTGCACCCCGCCGAGGGCCACACGGCCGACGGCGTGGCGGTCTTCGCACGGTCACTCGGCGTCCTGGCCGTCGGCGACTACCTCTCCGACGTGGAGATCCCGATGATCTCGCCGGGCGGCTCGATCGACGCCTATCGGGCTACGCTCGCCCGGCTCGCGCCGCTGGTGGAGGAAGCCGACACGGTCGTGCCCGGCCACGGCAGCCCCCGCGGGCGCGACGAGACGCTCCGGATCCTCGACGAGGACGCGGACTACCTCGACGCCCTGGAGCGCGGCGAGGAGCGGCCGGCGCTGCCCGATGGCCGGGCGACCAAGGGGCAGCGCGGCATCCACGAAGAGAACCTGACGCGCTAGGCGACCGCTCCGGCGAGCTCCTCCTGGTAGACCCCGATCGCGCGCCCGAGCCCGTCGCCGAGCGCCGCGGTCACGACGCCCAGGTTCTGGACGATGAGGGCCGCGCGCGTGTTCATGCGCTCGAAGTCCTCGTCCATGAGCAGTGCGCCCACCTGATCGCGGGTCCCGCGCAGGAGCGCGAAGCCGTCGAGCTCACCTCCATGAGGGGCCAGCAGCACCACCTCGAACGACTCGATCCTTCCGTCCGTCTCGAGCTGGCTCCAGAACTGGACGGCCTCGTTGAAGACCTCGAGTCCCCGTTCCTCGCGGCCGGCGACGTTGGCTCCCCATCCGACGAATACCCCTGCTTCGGCCATGTGGCCTCCTTGGGCATGCTGCAGCGAGTCCGCAGCGACGACCGACTCTAGATCGGCTGGTGGCGCCCGCGCAAGGCTCGGCTCGGTAGGCTCGCGCCCGTGCGCCGCCCCGCCGTCCTGCTCGCACTCGCCGCCGTCGCGCTGACCGCGCCGGCGGCCTCGGCGCAGGCGCCGCCGCAGACGCTCCCGGCGGAGCCCGGCGCGGGCCTGACCACGCCGTGCGGCGGGCGCTCGATCGCTCCGGACCAGGTCCTGACCGGCGAGTTCGGCACCAACCTGAACAAGGACTACGTCCTGCTGCCATTCGACGTGCCGCGCGGCACCACCGCGGTCCGCGTCAAGTACTGCTGGGACCGCCCGGAGAGCGGCAGCCAGCGCCACACGCTCGATCTCGGCCTGTACGAGCCGCGCCGCGGCTGGTCGCGCCTCTGGGGCGAGCGCGAGTTCCGCGGCTGGGGCGGGTCGAGCCATCCGGACGTGACGCTCTCGGCCGAGGGCTTCTCCTCGGAGGCGGACTACGAGGCGAGCCCGCGCGTCGAGATCCCCGGGAAGACCACCCGCGGCTTCATCCCCGGCCCGGTCCAGCCGGGTCGCTGGGCGGCCGAGCTGGGCGTGGCCGCGGTGATCCCGCAGTCCGAGGGCGACGCCGACGGCAAGGTCAAGTGGCGCGTCGAGATCGAGCTGAGCGAGGACCCCGCCTACGCGGACGAGCCCTATCGCCCGGCCCGCTACGACAGCCGCCCGGCGCGCAGCAGGGCCGGCTGGTACGCCGGCGACATGCACGTGCACGCCGAGCACTCCAACTACGGCGCGGCCACGATGACGGAGTCCTTCGACTACGCCTTCAGGCCGCTGGCCGAGGGCGGCGCGGGGCTCGACTTCATCACGCTCTCCGACTACGTCTCGAGCTACCCGGCCTGGAACGAGGTCGGCCGCTACCAGCCGCGCTACCCAAAGCACCTGATCGTCCGCAGCGCCGAGGTGATCACCTACCGCGGCCACACGAACAACCACGCGAGCGGCCACTACGTGGACTACCGCACCACGCCCGTCTACGAGCGCCGGGCCGACGGGTCGTTCGCGCTCCTGAGCCCGGGGCGGCCCCCGCGTGACCTCTTCCGCGAGGTCCACCGCTACGGCGGGTGGACCCAGATCAACCACCCGAAGACCTTCGAGCCCACCAGCCCGGCCGTCGCGGCCCTCTGCCGCGGCTGCTATTGGGAGTACACGCCCGAGCAGACCGACTACTCGCAGGTGGACGCCTACGAGCTGGCCAACGGCTTCTCCGAGCTGGGCACGTCGCCGAATCCCTTCACGCCGCTGTCGATCGCGGCGTACGACGCGCTGCTCGGACAGGGCCACCGCATCGCCGCGGTCGGGTCGAGCGACTCGCACGAGGCCGGCCGCGCCCCGGGCGTCCTCGACGCGCCGATCGGCGAGGCCACGACGGTGGTCTACGCCCGCGAGCTGTCCGAGCGGGGCATCCGCTGCGGCGTCCAGGGGCTGCACACCTACGTGAAGGTGACCGGGAACGCCGGCCCGGACCTGCGCTTCACGGCGCGCCCGTGGGGTAACCGCCGCGACCGGGCGATCATCGGCGACGTGGTGCGCGGCAACGGCGCGACCTTCCGCGTCCGGCTCGACGGCGCGTCGGGCAGGACGCTCCAGATCATCAAGGACGGCGTGATCGCGACGACGGTGCCGATCACGAGCGACGACTTCAGGTACCGCTTCGACGCCGCCGGCCCGGGGCGCTGGCGCCTCCAGGTCATGCGGGGCGCGATCATCGAGACCGTCTCCAGCCCGATCTGGGTCAAGCCCGGGTGGGGCCCGTGGAGCTGGGTCGACTCGGCGCGCTGCCGCTGAGTCAGTCGGGCACCGGCTCCGGAAGGCGTCTCGCCGGCACGCGCGCGTGCGGGTCGGCCACCCGCAGCACGAGCAGCGCCGAGAGGCCCATGCCCGCGAACAGCACGAAGCCGAGCGCGCCGAACCCGAGCAGCTCGATCACGAGCCCGCCGCCCGCGGCCCCGAGCACGTAGCCGAGCTGCGCGCTGGCCGTCCGGGCGCCCATCATCCCGCCCGGGCTCTCCGGCAGCTGCGCCAGGCCCAGCGCGCTCGAGCCGGCCGAGCGGACCGCGGCGAAGAACGCGGTGGCGCAGATCAGCAGCACGGTGACCGCCACGGCGGGCGTCCAGTTGAGCACCGGCACGATCGCCAGCCCCATGCCGAAGGCGGCCAGGGCGATCAGCGGCCGGCGCGGATAGCGCGCCGTGAGGCGGTGCGTGTTCGTCGACGTCACCAGGAAGACGACCGAGCCGATCGGGAGCAGGAGCCCGACGGTGCCCTCGCCGAGGTCATAGGTCTCGATGTAGAAGGCGCCCGCGTAGGTGATCTCGGCGGTCCAGGCCGAGTAGGCGACCAGCTCGGCGATCGTCCAGCGCCGCGCGGACGGCTCGCGGAAGACCTGGGTCAGCCCGTCGCGGAAGCCGCCGCCGCCGAGCGCCTGCCCCGGCGGCGCGAGCAGCCCGGCCACGAGCGCGAGCGCGCCGATGGCCGCGGGCACCGCGAAGGAGAGCCGCCACGAGCCCTCCTCGGCGAGGAAGCCGATCACCGGGGTTCCGACGATCCAGGCGGCGGCCTGGGACCCCACCACCCAGCCCATCGCCCACTCCACCCGCGCGCCGCTGAAGTAGGTGGCCACGCCGGCGAAGCCGGCCGACAGCGTGCACGCCACGCCGGCGCCGGTGACCAGGCTGGCGAGGTAGAACACCGGAAGCGTCGGTGCGGCCGCCGAGATCCCCGCGCCGGCCATCGCGAGCGCACCCCCGACCGCGATCAGGGGACCGACGCCGATGCGGTCGATCAGGGGCCCGATGGCGAGCGACACCGCCACGGCCGTCCCGGCGAGCACGGAGCGCGCGAGGCCGACCTCGCCCAGCGAGGCGTCGAACTCGCGGCCGATCTCGACGAGGAGCGGGGCGAGGACCACGATCGACGCCTGGGTCGCCGCGGTGGCGAGCACCAGCGGCAGAAGGCGGCGGCGATGCACTAGCTCGAACCGGCCGTGCGCAGCTTGCGACCGGGGGTGCGCTCGCCGAGCGCGAAGCGCGGCTCGGGCTCGGCGCGGCCCGCGAGCACGGCCGCCGCGTGCTCGGCCATCGCCGGGCCGTGCTTGAAGCCGTGGCCCGAACCGCCGCCGAGGAGCCAGACGCCCGGCTCGGCGGGGTGGCGGGCGAACAGGAAGTTCGAGTCGGCGGTGAGGCTGTAGTGGCAGCCGGGCGCGCTCGCCAGCGGCGCCTCGGCCAGGCCCGGGAAGCGCTCCGCCAGGTACCCGCGCGCCAGCCGCACGGCGTCCTCGCCCGCCTCGAGCGGCCGCGCGTCCGGGTCGGCGGGCGGACCGTCGGCGTCGTGGCAGACCTTGAAGCCGTGAGGCGCCACCGCCGCGTGCCCGTACCAGGGCCCGTCGAAGTCCACCCAGCCCGGGCCGCTCCACTCGGCGCCGGCCTCGAACAGCGCGATCTGCTGGAAGGTGACCCGCAGCTCCACGAGGTCGGGAAACAGGCGGGCGAGCCAGGCGCCGCACGCCCACACGACCGCGTCGGCCTCGAGCGTCCGCCCGGCCGCGCGGACGGCGCCGCCGGCCGGCTCGGCCGCGGCGGCCTCCACGTGCGCGCCGCCGGCGGCCGCGCGGTCCGCGAGGGTGCGGACTCCGCGCGCGGCGTGCAGCACGCCGGCCTCCGGCTCGTGGAGCACGTGCGAGAGGCCCGCCGGCGAGAGCCCGGGCAGGAGGGCGGGGCCCTCGTCGGGCGGCAGGCGCTCGGCCGCGATCCCCTCGGCGCGCAGAACGCGCTCGCTCTCAGCCTCCCAGCCGTCCGGGCGGCGCGCCAGCCACGCCACGCCGCGCTCCTCGAACACGCCGCCGCCCAGCTCGAGCCAGAGCTCGCGGGCGCGCCGGGCGAGCCGCGTGTACAGGACGTCGGGGCCGTGGGAGAAGCGGAGCAGACGGGTCTCGCCGCCCGACTCGGCGCGCGGATGACCCGGGCCGAGGCGGTCGATCAGCGTCACGGCCCAGCCCTCGGTCACCAGCCGGTCGGCCAGCGAGGCGCCGAACGTCCCGGCACCCACGACGACCGCCGAGGGCACGGCCGCTGCTAGCGGAAGCAGCCGGCTCGGCCGGCTGCGCACCGATGCATCTACTTGATGACGGCGATCGTGTCGCCGGTGGCCACCGAGCCGCCCTCGGAGATCCCGAGCTGCTCGACGGTCCCGGAGGAGGGCGCGGTGATCTCGTTCTCCATCTTCATGGCCTCGATCACGCAGATGAGCGCGCCCTCGTCCACGGTCGCGCCCTGCTCCACCGCCACCTTCAGCACGGTGCCCTGGATCGGGGAGATCAGCTCGCCGGGCGCTCCGCCGCCACCGCTGCTCTTCCGCTCGCGGCGCGGGGCCTGGCGCACGGCCGGCGCGGCCCCGGCGCCGTTCTGGCCGCCCGGCGGTCCGATGACGCGAACGTCGAAGCGGCGTCCCGACACCTCGACCGCGTACTCGTGCGAGACCTTCTCGCCGGTGTCGTCCTCGCCCGGCTTCGCGGCCGGTGGGTACGCCAGCTCCTTGAGCCACTTCCTGTCCTCGACGAGGTCGCGGCAGGTCTCGCCGGCCTTCCACTGGTCGGTCTGGAGCAGCGCCTGGTGGAAGGGGATGAGCGTCTTCAGGCCCTCGATCTCGTACTCGCTGAGCGCGCGCAGCATCCGCCGGGTGGAGGCCTCGCGGTCCACGTCCCAGACGATCAGCTTGGCGATCATCGGGTCGTAGAGGGGGAGCACCTCGTAGCCCTCCTCGGCGCCGGAGTCCACGCGCACGAACGGGCCCGCGGGCTCACGGTATGAGCCGATCCTGCCCGGAGCGGGAGCGAAGTTCTTCGACGCGTCCTCGGCGTTGATGCGGCACTCGATGGCGTGGCCGCGGATCACGACGTCGTCCTGGCCGAAGGCGAGCGGCTCGCCGGCGGCGATCTTCAGCTGCTCGCGCACGATGTCGATTCCGGTGACCATCTCGGTCACGCAGTGCTCGACCTGCACGCGCGTGTTCATCTCGAGGAAGAAGTACTCGCCGTCGGCGAGCAGGCCCTCGATCGTTCCGGCGGAGCGGTAGCCCACCGCGCGCGCGGCCTCGGTGCCGATCCTGCCGATCCGCTCGCGCAGCTCCGGGTCGACCGCGGGGGCGGGACTCTCCTCGATCACCTTCTGGTGGCGGCGCTGAACGGAGCAGTCGCGCTCGAACAGGTGGATGACGTTCCCGTGGGAGTCGGCGAGCACCTGCACCTCCACGTGGCGCGGGTCGGGCAGGTAGCGCTCGATGTAGACGGTGGGGTCGGAGAAGAACTTCTCGCCCTCGCGCGAGGCGCCCTCGAAGGCGTCCTCGAGCTTGTCCTCGGTCTCCGCCACGCGGAAGCCCTTGCCGCCGCCGCCGCCCGCGGCCTTGATCGCCACGGGGTAGCCGATCGAGTCCGCGATCAGCTTGCGCGCGTCCTCCACCGAGTCCACGGGCTCGGTCGTGCCGGGGACGATCGGCACGCCTGCCTCCTTCATCAGCTCGCGGGCGCGCGTCTTCGACCCCATGGCGTCGATCGCGTCGGCGGGCGGGCCGATGAAGACGATGCCCGCCTCCTCGCAGGCGCGCGCGAACGCTGCGTTCTCCGCGAGGAAGCCGTAGCCCGGGTGGATCGCCTCGGCGCCCGACTGCTTCGCCGCCTCCAGGATCTTCTCGACGCTCAGGTAGCTCTCGGTCGCCGGCCCGGGGCCGAGCAGGTACGCCTCGTCGGCGCGCCGCGCGTGCGGCGCGTCGCGGTCCGGCTCGGAGTAGACGGCGACGCTCGCCACTCCGAGCTCCTCCAGCGAGCGCATGACGCGGATGGCGATCTCGCCCCGGTTGGCTACGAGGACTTTCCCGAACATGAGGCGGGTAGGTTACTTGTGTGGTTCGCCGCCACCTGCTGTTCGGCCTAGCGGCCACACTCGCCTCGCTTGCCCTGGTCCCGGCGGCGCATGCGGCCCTCCGCTTCGAGCGCTGCGGCGGCTACGGGTACCAGTGCGCGCGGATCGCGGTGCCGCTCGATCACTCCGGCGCGGTCCCCGGGCAGCTCACGCTGCGCGTCCAGCGCCTGCGCTCGCGCATCCGGCCCGCGCGCGGCGCGGTGTTCGTCCTCGCGGGCGGGCCCGGGCAGTCGGCCGCCACCGCCTTCGGGGGCGACGCGGCCGGCCTCCTGTACGCGGCCTACCGCAGCCGCGACGTGATCGTGTTCGACCAGCGCGGGACCGGGCGCTCGGGCGCGCTCCGCTGCGGCTCGCTCGAGCGCTCCGACCTGCTGGACGCGACCGAGGCCGCGTCGCGCTGCGCGACCTCGCTCGGCGCGAGGCGCGGCTTCTACCGCACCGTCGACTCGGTCGAGGACATGGAGGCGCTGCGCCGGGCGCTCGGCATCGACCGGATCGCGATCTACGGGACCTCGTACGGGACGAAGGTGGCGCTCGAGTACGCGCTCCGCCATCCCACGCACGTCGAGCGCCTCGCGCTCGACTCCGTGGTGGGCGCCGACGGCCCCGACGCGCTCTACCGGGACACCTTCGCGGCGGTGCCGCGGGCGCTGAGCGTGCTCTGCCGCGTCTCCTGCCGGTCGTTCACGCGCGACCCGGCCGGCGACCTCGAGCGGCTGATCGCCCGGCTGCGCGAGCGGCCGATGCGCGGCATGCTCGTGGACGAGCACGGGCGGGCGCGGCCCGGGCTCCTCACGCGGCCCGACGTGTTCGGCGTGCTCGTGGCCGGCGACTTCGACCCCGCCCTGCGGGCCGGCTTCCCCGGCGCCGTCCGCTCGGCGCTGGCCGGCGACGCCGCGCCGATGCTGAGGCTCCGCCGGCGCGCCTTCAAGGTCGAGGGCGACCCGCCCCCGCCGCGCGTGCTGAGCGCGGCGCTCTACGCGGCCACGAGCTGCGAGGAGACCGCATTCCCGTGGGCGCGCACGAGCCCGCCCGACCCGGCCGCGCGGCTCGCCGCCGCCGGAACCGCCGTCTCCGGCCTGCCCGCCTCCGTGTTCTCCCCGTTCGACCGCGGCACCGTCCTCCGCAGCGACCTGCTCGCCCTCTGCGCCGGCTGGCCCGCCGCGAGCCCTGCGCCCGCCCCCGTGGCCGGGCCCTTCCCGGACGTGCCGGTGCTCATGCTCGAGGGTGAGGACGACCTGCGCACGCCGGTCGAGGGCGCCCGCCGGGTTGCGGCCTCGTTCCCGCAGGCCCGGCTCGTGATCTCGGCCTCCACGGGGCACTCGGCGCTCGGCTCGGACCCGAGCGTGTGCGCGCGGCGCGCGTTCGACCGCTTCTTCCGCGGCACCGCGATCCCGTCGCGCTGCCCGCCGGCCCGGCGCCTCTTCCGCCCGACCGGGCCGGCGCCGCGCCGGCTCTCGGCCGTGAGGGCGATCCGCGGGCTTCCCGGCCCGCGCGGCAGGACGCTCGCGGCGATCGGGCTGACGCTGCGCGACGTGATCGACGACGCCGTGACCGAGTTGATCTTCGCGCCGGACGACCCCGACCTGGCGCGCGGCGGCGGGCTCCGCCGCGGCAGCTACCGGATCGGGTCGGGCGGCACGCTCGTCCTCCGCGACCTCGCCTACGTGCCGGGCGTGCGGGTCAGCGGCCGCATCCGCCGCTTCGGCGAGCGGCGCCAGCGCGGCAGCCTGCGGGTGCGCGGCCCGGGTGTGCCGCAGGGCCGCCTGCGGCTGCGCGGCCGCGAGGTCCGGGGGCCGCTTGGGGGCCGGCGCGTCCGCGCACGCCTGACCGTCGACGGCGCGGACAGGGCGCGGGCGGCGCGGGCCGCCGCCGCGGCTCAGACGGGCGGCGCCTCCGGGGCGGCGCGGACCGACCCGTTGTGGCGGGCGCGGTAGTCGCGCACCATCGTCACGACGAGCAGCACCACGACGGCGAGCGGGAACGGCACGAGCGCGACCTTCGGGATGCCGAGCCCGGCCTTCGCGAGCAGCGCCATGCCGGCGCCGATGAGCACGACCGCGAGCGTGGCGCGCAGCACGTCCTGCGGCACGCGCACCGACCAGTGGCTGCCCAGCCAGACGCCCGGGACGGAGCCGATCAGGAGGGTGGCCGCGAGCCCGAAGTCGACGTTGCCGGAGACGATGTGGGCGGCGGACGCCGCCCACAGCAGGATCGCCGCGTGGAAGACGTCCGTGCCCACCACGCGGGTGGGGATGAGCCGGAAGATCAGGATCAGGCCGACGGCGATCAGCGCGCCGCTCCCGGCCGAGGTGATCCCGAGCACGAAGCCCACGAACACGCCGAGGCAGACGGCGCCGATCTTGTGGCGCCGCTCCATGTGGATCTCGGCCCGCTCCCGCGCGTGGAACCGCTTCATCAGAGCGCGGGCCAGCGTGGCCACGCCGCAGAGCAGCAGCGCGCCGGCGAGGAGCGTCAGCAGGACGTCGTCGAACTCCTCCCCGAGCGAGTCCTGCAGCAGGTGCAGCACGTAGACGCCGAGCACGGCCGCGGGCACGGAGCCGACGGCCATCCACGCCGACAGCCGGAAGTCCACGGTGCGCTGGGTCCAGTGCTTGTAGCCGCCGACCGTCTTGGTCACGGCCGCGTAGGCGAGGTCCGTGCCGACCGCCGTCACGGGGTTGACCCCGAACAGCAGGATCAGCAGCGGCGTCATCAGCGAACCGCCCCCGATCCCGGTCATCCCGACGAGGATCCCCACGCCGAGTCCGAACCCGATGAGGGCGGGATCCACCGCGGGGAGGCTAGAGGACCATGCCCGCGCCGACGGTGTCGTTGGTCGACTCGTCGATGAGGATGAAGCTCCCCGTGGCGCGGTTGCGGCGGTACTCGTCGAGGAAGAGCGGCGCGGACAGGCGCAGCGACAGGCGCCCGATCTCGTTCAGCGACAGGCCGTCGGCCTCCTCGTCGCGGTGTAGCGAGTTCACGTCGATGCGATAGCGGACGCTGTCGAGCTTGGCGAGCACGGTCCGCGTGGTCTGCTTGATGCGGTAGCGGCCCGACGGATGGAGCGGGCGCTCCGACATCCAGCAGACCATCGCATCCACCTCGCGCGCCTCCGACGGCCGGTTGCCGGGCCGGCAGATCATGTCGCCGCGCGACACGTCGATGTCGTCCTCGAGCCTGAGCGTGACCGACAGCGGCGGGAACGCCTCCTCGAGCTCGCCGTCGAAGGTGTCGATGCCCGCGATCCGGGTCTCGCGCCCGGACGGCAGGATCACGACCTCGTCGCCGACCCTGAAGATGCCCGAGGCCACCTCGCCCGCGTAGCCGCGATAGTCGTGGTGCTCGTCCGACATGGGCCGCACGACCCACTGCACGGGGAAACGCGCGTCCACGAGGTTGCGGTCGGACGCGACGTGCACGTTCTCGAGGTGGTACAGCAGCGACGGGCCCTGGTACCAGGGCATGCTCTCGGAGCGGTCCACCACGTTGTCGCCGTGGAGCGCCGAGATCGGGATGAACGTCATGTCGTTCACGTCCAGCTTGCTCGACCAGCCGCCGAACTCGTCGCAGATCTCGCGGAAGCGCTCCTCGCTGTAGTCCACGAGGTCCATCTTGTTCACGCAGACCACGAGGTGGGGGATGCGCAGCAGCGACGCGATGAACGCGTGCCTTCGCGACTGCTCGAGCACGCCCTTGCGCGCGTCCACGAGGATCAGCGCGAGGTCAGCCGTGGACGCCCCGGTGACCATATTGCGCGTGTACTGCTCGTGGCCGGGGGTGTCGGCGATGATGAACTTGCGCCGCGGCGTGTGGAAGTAGCGGTAGGCGACGTCGATCGTGATGCCCTGCTCGCGCTCGGCGCGCAGGCCGTCGGTGAGCAGCGCGAGGTTCGTGTAGCCGTCGCCGCGCTGGCGCGACGTGCGCTCCACGTGCTCGAGCTGGTCCTCGAAGATCGACTTCGTGTCGAAGAGGAGCCGCCCGATCAGGGTCGACTTGCCGTCGTCGACCGAGCCGGCGGTGGCGAACCGGACGAGCTCCGACGGGTGCGCGGCGGCCGGGTGGCCGTTCGCGCTCGCGACGGTGCTCAGAAGTAGCCCTCCTTCTTGCGGTCCTCCATGGCCGCCTCGGAGACGCGGTCGTCGGCGCGCGTCTCGCCGCGCTCGGTGATCCGCGTGGCGGCGATCTCTGTGACCACGTCCTCGAGCGTGGCTGCCTCGGAGCGCACGGCGCCCGTGCAGCTCATGTCGCCGACGGTCCGGAAGCGCACCGACTCCTCGAACGGGCTCTCGGAGTCGAGCAGCTCCACGAAGGGAGAGACGGCGTAGAGCATCCCGTCGCGATTGAAGACCTCGCGCCTGTGCGACATGTAGATCGAGGGGAGCGGGATCTCCTCCTCGCGCACGTACTGCCAGACGTCGAGCTCGGTCCAGTTCGAGAGCGGGAACACGCGCACGTGCTCGCCGGGCTTGACGAAGCCGTTGTAGAGGTTCCAGAGCTCAGGCCGCTGGGCCTTCGGGTCCCACTGGCCGAAGTCGTCGCGGAAGGAGAGGATGCGCTCCTTCGCGCGCGCCCGCTCCTCGTCGCGGCGCGCGCCGCCGAACGCGGCCTTGAAGCCGTGCTCCTCGATCGCGTCGAGCAGCGTCACCGACTGGAGCCGGTTGCGCGACGCCCGCGGGCCCGTCTCCTCGACGACGCGGCCCTTGTCGATCGAGTCCTGGACCGAGGCCACGATCAGCTCGGCGCCGACCTCCTCGACCATGCGGTCGCGGTATTCGAGGACCTCCGGGAAGTTGTGGCCCGTATCCACGTGCATGACCGGGAACGGAAGCGCCGCGGGCCAGAACGCCTTGCGGGCGAGGTGAAGGAGGACCGCCGAGTCCTTGCCGCCCGAGAACAGCAGCACGCCGCGCTGAAGCTCCGCGGCGACCTCGCGGATGACGTGAATGCCCTCCGACTCGAGCGCGCGCAGGTGAGAGATCTCGTAGGTCATGTCCGCATCCCCGGGCCGGGAGGATACGTGTGCCTCCTGAAGGCTCACACGTGCAGCCCGCACTCGGTCTTGTCCTGACCGGCCCAGCGGCCCTCGCGGCCGACTCCGGGGACGGTGCAGGGAGCGCAGCCGATCGACTGGTACCCATGGTCGTGGAGCTCGTTGTACGGGAGCTCGTGCTCCAGCACATAACGCCACACGTCGTCCTCGCTCCAGTCGGCGAGCGGGTTGAACTTCCAGATCCCGCGGGCCTCCTGCCACTCCTCCTTGGCGGCCGCCGCCCGGCCGGGCGCCTGCTCGCGGCGGATGCCGGTGATCCAGGCGTCCACGCCCTTGAGCGCCCGGTCGAGCGCCTCGACCTTGCGCGGGCCGCAGCAGTTCTCGGGTGACCATGGCCCGTTCATGCTCGACGCATCGAACACCTCGACGGCCAGCTTGTAGCGGTCCTCGAGCCTGCGCCAGACGTCGTACGTCTCCGGGAACAGGGCCCCGGTGTCGATCGTGAACACGCGCGCACGCGGCTCGATCGCCATCAACATGTCGATGAGGACCGACTCCTCCTTCTGGAAGGAGCAGGCCATGACGAGGCGCGGGTGGTGCTTCTCGACGGCCTCGGCGAGGACCTCCTCGGCGGCGGCCTCGGCCGTGCGCAAGCCGCCGGCTCGGCCGGCGGCGCTGCGATGTTCTATACCGCGCATTCGCCCTCACCCCGGACGACCTGGAAGGGCTCCTTGCGCTGCCAGTCGATGAAGTGGTTGATGTTCTCGAGGTTGAACTCGATGGGGAGCGCCAGATTGCGCACCTCGTCCTCGAACCGCGTGGCCCCGGCCCGCTCGGCGTAGTCGTTGAACTCCTCCTCGCCCTCGCGCTCGGCCTCGTACATGCGGATCCAGCGCTCCACCGCCTCGGGCACCCGCTTGGCCGGCAGGCGCACCTTCAGGCGCGTCCCGTAGGCCACCTCGCCGCCCTCGTAGGTCCCGCCGATGTGCGCGACGTACGCCGGCACGGTGTGCTCGCCGACCTTGATCGACGCGCCGTAGAACCCGATGTTCGCGATGTGGTGCTGGCTGCATCCGTTCGGGCAGCCGGACATCTTGATGTGGATCCGCTTCGTCAGCGGATCCGTGATGTCCAGCGACTCCACGCGCTCGCGCACCGCGTGGTTCAGGCCCATCGAGCTCGTGATGCCGAGCTTGCACGAGTCCGTGCCGGGGCAGCTCACCACGTCGCCGATCTCGTCCGCGCCCGCCTCGCCGAGCCCGAGCTCGGAGAGGGCGCGCCAGACGTCGTAGACGCTCTCGTCACGCACCCAGCGGAGCACCAGGTTCTGGTGCACCGTGGTGCGGGCGTAGCCGCCGGAGAAGTCGCGCATCACCTGAGCCAGGCCGCGGAACTGCTCCGGCGTGAGGTCGCCGCGGATCACGCGGATCTGGACGGCGGAGAACCCCTGCTGGCGCTGCGGCGTCACGTTTGAGCGCTGGAAGCGCTCGAACTCGCTGAGGTCGCCGTTGGGGCTGGCGAAGCTCGCCGGCTTCGGCGGTGCGCCCGCCTCCTCGTCGTGGACGAACAGGAGCGGCTCCGGGTCGAAGTCGCGCTCGTTCACCCAGTCGCCCTGGAGCTCCTCCTCGACCTGCTTGCGCAGCTCGTCGATCCCGAACTTGTCGACGAAGACCTTGAGCCGGGCGCGGGCCCGGTTCACCCGCAGCCAGTCCTGGCGGTCGAAGATGCGGAAGACGGCCTCGGCCCACTTGAGGTACTCGCCGTCGTCGGCGCCCACGAACTCGTTGAGCGTCGGCGCGACGCGCGGCATGATCGAGGTGCCGCCGCCCACGCGCATCTCGAACCCGCGGCGCCCGTCCTTCAGCACGCGCGGGATGTAGGCCACGTCGTGGATGCCAGTGATCGCCCGGTCCTCGTCCGTCGCGGTGAAGGCGGTCTTCACCTTGCGCGGCATGAGCTGGGTGGTGGGGTGGCGCACGAAGTAGCGCACGTACGCGCCCACGTAGGGGGTGGGGTCGAAGAGCTCGCCCTCGCAGATGCCGGCCCAGGGGTCGCCGGTCACGTTGCGGACGGTGTTGCCGCAGCCCTCGCGGGAGGAGAGGTCCGCCTCGCCGAGGATCCGGATCACCTCGGCCGCGTGGCGCAGCGGCATGTGGTGCATCTGGATGTTCTGCCGCGTCGTGATGTGCGCCTTGCCGAGCGGCGCGAACCGCTCCACGACATCGGCGAATGCCCCCATCTGCTCCGGCGTGATCCCGCCGAACGGAAGCTTCACCCGGATCATCTGGACGTCCGCCTGGCGCTGGCCGTAGACGCCCTGGCGGAGGCGGAACTTGATGAACTCGTCCTCCTCGGTGTTCCCGCCGAGGAACTGCTCCGCCTCGTTGTCGAAGTCGTCGAACTCGCGCTCGATGATCGGGATCACGTGCCCGGGCACGTTCTCGTAGACCTCGGGGTTCTCGAGTGAGCCCTTCCGGCCCTTGCGCGTGGGCGGGGCCGATACCGGTTCCATGCCTTGGAGTCCTCCGCTTCGGGTCAGTCCGGGTCGCCAGAAACTAGCAAAAGCCGACCCGGTTTAAGCAAATCTTTGCTCGGGGCATCCAGACTGGCGCCCGCAGCCCAGTTCTGGTTACGTTCCCCCGGGCATGGATCCGCGGCTGGACGCCACCGGACAGGCCGAGCTCGTGCGATCAGGAGAGGTATCGCCGCGGGAGCTGGTCCTGGCAGCGATCGACCGGGTCGAGGCGCTCAACGGCGAGCTGAACGCGGTCATCCACCCGCTCTTCGAGAAGGCGCTCGAGGCGGAGCCGGCCGACGGCCCGTTCCGGGGCGTGCCGTTCGTCGTGAAGGACCTCGCCTGCCACGTGGAGGGGGAGCCCTACCACGAGGGAATGGGCTTCCTGAAGCGGCTCGGGTGGACCGCGAAGGACGACTCCTGGCTCGCCCGGCGCTTTCGCGCGGCCGGCTTCGTGACGATCGGGCGGACCAACACGCCCGAGCTGGGAATCCTCCCGACGACCGAGCCCGACGCCTATGGCCCGAGCCGCAACCCGTGGGACCCGGGCCACACCCCGGGCGGATCGAGCGGCGGGTCGGCCGCCGCGGTGGCGTCCGGCATGGTGCCGATCGGGCACGCGAACGACGGCGGCGGCTCGATCCGGATACCGGCGAGCCACTGCGGACTCGTCGGGCTGAAGCCGTCGCGCGGGCGCGTGTCGCAGGCGCCCGACTTCGGCGACGTCATGTCCGGCCTGACCCAGGAGCTCGTGGTGTCGCGCTCCGTCCGCGACACCGCCGCCGTGCTCGAGTGGGTGTCCGACCCGCCGCCGGGCGAGCCCTACGTGGCGCCGGACCGTGCGCGCTCGTACGAGGAGGAGCTGGGTGCCGACCCGGGCCGCCTGCGCGTGGGGCTCCTGACGAAGCCTCCCGGCGGGCAATTCGATGCGCACCCGGAGTGCGTGACCGCGGCTCAGGAGGCCGCGAAGCTGCTCGAGTCGCTCGGGCACGGGGTCGAGGAGGCCTACCCCGCCGAGCTCGACGACGAGGAGTACATCCCGAACTTCCTGGTGCGCTGGAGCGGCGGCGTGGACTGGAACCTCCGCTACTGGTCGGCCCAGACCGGGCAGGAGATCGGCGAGGCGGACGTGGAGCCCCTCACCTGGGCGCTCGCGGAGATGGGCCGCGGTTACAACGCGGGCGAGTACCTCCGCGCGGTCGAGTACGCGCAGATCGTCACGCGCCGCGCCGCCGAGTGGTGGGCGAGCGGCTACGACCTGCTGCTCACGCCCACGCTGGCGCTGCCGCCGCTGCCGCTCGGCTCATACAAGGCGGACCCCGAGAACCCGCTCATGCCGATCGTGACGGCCACGCCGGTGGCCGTGTTCACCGCCGGCTTCAACGCGACCGGGCAGCCCGCGATCTCGCTCCCGCTGCACACGAGCGTGGAGGGACTGCCGATCGGGGTGCAGCTCGTGGCCGCCTACGGCCGCGAGGACCTGCTCCTGCGCGTGGCCTCGCAGCTCGAGGAGGCGGCGCCGTGGGCCGAGCGCACGCCGCCGATCTTCGCGGGCGCGGCCGCGGCGGACTAGCCGCCCCAGGGCGAGTGGGCGTCGGCCGGCCGGCCGGTTCCCTCGAGCAGCCCGGCCCGTAGCCACGGGCTCATCCCGCCCGCTGGAGCGGGCGGCGGTGCCGAGTCGCGGAGGAACTGCTCGATCGCGGCGGCGATCGCGGCGGCCTCCTCGGGTGTGGCGGCGCCGCGGCTGACCTCGATGCGCGGGCGCGCGGGGTGGTGCCTGCCGTTCCGGCTCACGCCGCTGAGGCTAACGGCCAGGTGCCGCAGCTGACGGTCGCCCGGGCGAAGTGTCCTGCCCTGTGGTTGCTCTGCAACCAGAAGTCAGGACGCTCGCGGACCTCCCGGCGCCCAGCGGGTACCTTCCGGCCGTGGCCGAGGTCAGCGTCTTCACCCACGATGCCGTGCTCGGGGCGATCCCGCCCTCCGAGGCGATCGAGCGCGTCCGCCATGGCTTCGTCGAGCACGCGAGCGGCCAGTGGGAGATGCCGCCGAAGACCTACCTCCAGGCGCAGCCCGCCGGCGACTTCCGCGCGATGCCGGCCAAGGGCGGCGGCATCGCGATCCTCAAGTGGGTCACGTCGTTCCCGGGCAATCCCGGCGCCGGGCTGCCCGTGGTGATGGGCGCGATCTTCGTGTCGTCGCTGGACAAGGGCGAGCTGCTCGCCGTCGTGGACGTCCGCGCCGTGACCGCGCTCCGGACCGGCGCCGTGGCCGCGGTGGCGGCGCAGGAGCTCGCGCGCGAGGACGCCGCGTCGGTCGGCATCGTGGGCTGTGGGCTCCACGGCACGTGGGCGGCGCGCTGCCTCGCCGACGCGGAGTACGGCCCCGGCGTCTGCTTCGACCCCGACCCGGATGCCGCCGGCCGGCTCGCCGGCGAGCTCGGCTGGGAGGCCGGCGCCCTCGACGATGCGCTCGCCTGCGACGTGGTCACCTGCGTCACGCCGGGGGCCGAGCCCGTCATCCGGGCGAGCGACGTGCGGCCGGGCGTGCACCTGAACATGCTCGGGGCGGATGGCCCCGGCAAGGCGGAGGCCGACGCCGACGCCGTGGCCGCGTGCGAGCTCTTCTGCGACGAGTGGGAGCAGGCCTCGCACGGCGGCGAGCTGACCGGCGCGGTCGAGGCCGGGCTCGTGGAGCGGGCGAACGTGACGGAGCTGGGCTACGTGCTCACCGGGGCGGCGGGCGGGAGGTCTGGCCCCCGGGCGGCCACCCTGTTCGACAGCACCGGCCTCGCGATTCAGGACCTGGCCATCTGCCTGGGCGTGCTCGAGGCGGAGCGCGACGGGCGGCTCCGGCCGGAGACCGTGAGGCTGTAGGGTCGCCGCGATGGAGGGGGAAGTCGGGCGGCGCGCTCTCGCCAAGGCCACGCGACGGCTGATCCCGTACCTGTTCGGGATCTACTGCATCGCCTACCTGGACCGCGTGAACGTGAGCTTCGCGCAGCTCCAGCTCGAGGACGACCTCGATTTCACGGACACGATCTTCGGTCTCGGCGCGGGGATCTTCTCGCTGGGCTACGTGATCTTCGGGATCCCGAGCAACCTGGCCCTCGCCAGGTTCGGCGCGCGCCGCTGGATCGCGCTGATCATGGTCACCTGGGGCATCCTCTCGGCGAGCACGCTGTTCATCACCGAGCCCGGCCAGTTCTACGTGCTGCGCTTCCTCCTCGGAGCGGCCGAGGCGGGCTTCTTCCCGGGCATCATCCTGTACCTCACCTGGTGGTTCCCGGAGCAGGAGCGCGCCCGCGCGCTCGCCCTCTTCCTCACCGCGATTGCCGCCGCCTACGTGGCCGGCGGGCCGATCTCCGGCGGTCTGCTCGAGCTGGACGGCGTGGCGGGGCTGGACGGCTGGCAGTGGCTCTTCCTCGTGGAGGGCCTGCCCGCGGTCGTCCTGGGGCTCTTCACGCTCAGGTACCTCGACGAGCGGCCGGGTGACGCGGAGTGGCTCGACGATGACGAGCGCCGCTACCTGTCCGAGACGATCGCGCGCGAGCACGAGGAGCGCGCCGGCGGGGCCGAGACCAGCGTGCGCGACGCGCTCGTGAGCGGCCAGGTGTGGCTGCTCGGGCTCATCAACTTCATCATCCTGGCCGCCGGCTTCGGCCTGACGTTCTTCGTGCCCGACCTGGTCCAGGACCGCACCGGCTACAGCGACTTCGCGGTCGGCTGCCTGGCGGCGGTCCCCTACGGGATCGCGACGGTGGTCATGCTGGTGGTCGCGCCCCGCGCCGACCGGGCGGCGAGCCGGCGGCCCTACATCGCCGTGCTCGCGGCGGTGGGCGCGCTCGGCACGCTGATCACGGGTCACGCGCAGGGCCCGGTGCTGCTGACGGTGGGGATCTCGCTGGCCGCGGTCGGTCTCCTCGCGGCGATCCCCGTCTTCTGGGCGCTCCCGACGGCGTTCCTGACGGGCACCGGCGCGGCGGCCGGGATCGCCCTGATCGCCGCGGTCGGGAACCTCGGCGGGTTCGCCGGTCCCGCCTTCACCGGCATCTCGGAGGACTCGTCCGGCGGGTACGAGATGCCGCTGACCGTGCTCGCGGGCCTGCTGGTGGTCGGCGGGCTGCTGGCGTTCGCGGCACGCGAGGGGTCCGGTCCGGCCCTCGCGGCCGTCGAGGCCGCCGAGGTCGCCGACCCGTGACGGGCGACATCCGATACGCCCGCAACGGCGACGTGAGCCTCGCCTACCAGGTGCTCGGCGAGGGCCCGCTCGACGTCGTGCTGGTCTCGGGCTTCGTGTCCAACCAGGAGGTGATGTGGGACGACCCGATGGCGGCGCGCACCCCCGAGCGCATCAGCGCGTTCGCCCGGCTGATCCTCTACGACAAGCGCGACCAGGGCCTCTCCGACCGCTTCGGCCGGCCGCCCACGCTCGAGGAGAGCATGGACGACCTGCGCGCGGTGATGGACGCGGCGGGCTCGGAGCGCGCGGCCCTCTACGGGATCTCGGAGGGCGGCCCGATGTGCCAGCTCTTCGCGGCGACGTTCCCGGAGCGGGTGACCGCGCTCGTCCTCTACGGAACCTACGCGCGGATGATCGAGGGCGACGGCTATGACATCGGCGTGCCCGACGCCACGCTCGCCACGTTCGGCGAGATCCTGGTCCGCGACTGGGGCAGCCCCGTGGGGCTCCACATGTTCGCGCCGAGCGTGGCCGACGACCAGCGCTTCCGCGACTACTGGGCCCGACTGCTCCGCTCCGGATCGAGCCCAAGGTCGGCGGCCGCGCTCATGGACCTCTACCGCCAGATCGACACCCGCTCGGTGCTCGCCAGCATCAGCGCGCCCACGCTCGTCATGCACCGCGCGGGCGACCGCGCCGCGCCGGTGGCGTTCGGCCGCTACCTGGCGGAGAACATCCCCGGCGCCCGCTACGTCGAGCTCGACGGAGTCGACCACCTGCCGATGGTCGACTCGGAGGAGATCCTCGACGAGCTGGAGGAGTTCCTCACCGGCTCGCGTCTCGACCACGAGCCGGACCGCGTCCTGGCGACGGTGATGTTCACGGACATCGTCGCCTCGACCGAGCGGGCGGCCGAGCTGGGTGACAGTCGCTGGCGCGACCTGATCGAGACGCACGACCGGCTCGTGCGGCGCCAGCTCGACCGGCACCGCGGACGGGCGGTCAAGACGCTCGGGGACGGCTTTCTCGCCACCTTCGACGGGCCCGCGCGGGCGATTCGCTGCGCGCAGGCGATCCGCGAGGGCGTGCGCTCGCTCGGCATCGAGATTCGCGCCGGGCTCCACACGGGCGAGCTCGAGGTGCGCGGCGACGACGTGGCCGGGATGGCCGTGAACATCGGAGCGCGCGTGGGGGCGAAGGCGGAGCCCGGCGAGGTGCTCGTGTCGAGCACCGTCACGGACCTGGTCGTCGGCTCCGGGCTCGAGTTCCGCGAGCGCGGCACCCACGAGCTGAAGGGCGTGCCCGGGGAGTGGCGCCTGTACGCGGTGGCGGACTGACGCGGCGCGTCTAGAGCGGGATGTTCCCGTGCTTGCGCTTCGGCGTGTCCACGCGCTTCGTCTGGAGCGTCTCCAGCGCGCGGATGAGCTTCGGCCGCGTCTCGTGCGGCACGATCACGTCGTCGATGTAGCCGCGCTCCGCCGCCGAGTAGGGGTTCGCGAAGCGCGCCTTGTAGTCGCCGATCAGCTTCTCGCGCCGCTCGTCCGGCGTCGGCGAGGTGGCGATGTCGCGCCGGTGGATGATGTTCACCGCGCCCTCGGGCCCCATCACGGCGACCTCCGCGGTCGGCCAGGCGAACACGAAGTCGGCCAGCATGTGCTTCGAGTTCATGACGTCGTAGGCGCCGCCGTACGCCTTGCGCGTGATGACGGTCAGCTTCGGCACGGTCGCCTCGGTGAAGGCGTAGAGGAGCTTCGCCCCGTGGCGGATGATCCCGCCCCACTCCTGGGAGGTGCCGGGCAGGAACCCGGGCACGTCCATGAGCGTGAGCAGCGGGATGTTGAAGGCGTCGCAGAAGCGGACGAAGCGGGCGGCCTTCTCGGAGGCGTTGATGTCGAGCACGCCGGCGAGCTGGCTCGGCTGGTTCCCGACCACGCCGATCGGCCGCCCGTTCAGCCGCGAGAAGCCGATCATCATGTTGCGGGCGAAGTGCTCCTGCACCTCGAAGAACTCGCCGTTGTCCACGAGCAGGTGCACCACGTCGCGCATGTCGTACGGCTTGTTCGGGTTGTCCGGGACGACCGTGTCGAGCTCGGCGTCCATCCGCTCCGGGTCATCGCCGGTCTCCATCCGCGGGGGCAGCTCGAGGTTGTTCTGCGGCAGGAACGACATGAGGTAGCGGGCGTCCTCGAGGCAGCTCTCCTCGTCGTCGGCCGCGAAGTGGGCCACGCCCGACTTCGAGTTATGGGTCATCGCGCCGCCGAGCTCCTCGAACTCGACCTCCTCGCCCGTGACCGTCTTGATCACGTCGGGGCCGGTGATGAACATGTGCGAGGTCTCCTTGACCATGAAGATGAAGTCGGTCATGGCCGGGGAGTAGACGGCGCCGCCCGCGCACGGCCCCATGATCAGCGAGATCTGCGGGATCACGCCCGAGCACTGGACGTTGCGGACGAATACGTCGCCGTAGGCGCCGAGCGAGACCACGCCCTCCTGGATGCGGGCGCCGCCGGAGTCGTTGATGCCGATGACCGGGCAGCCGATCCGGGCGGCCAGGTCCATCACCTTGACCATCTTCTCGCCCATCACCTCGCCGAGCGAGCCGCCGAAGACCGTGAAGTCCTGTGAGAAGACGGCCACCGGGCGCCCGTCGATCAGGCCGTGGCCGGTCACGACCGCGTCGCCCCACGGCCGGTTGTCGAGCATGTCGAAGTCCGCGGTGCGGTGGCGGACGAACGTGTCGAGCTCCTGGAAGGAGCCGGGGTCGAGCAGCTTCTCGATCCGCTCGCGCGCGGTCAGCTTGCCCTTGGAGTGCTGCTTCTCCTCGGCCTGAGGGTTCGTGTGGATGGCCTGCTCACGCAGCTCCTGGAGCTGGGCCAGCTTCTCCTCGTATGTCTCCGGCGACTTCTGTCTCATCCGCGGCCGGACACCCTAGCGCCGCGACCGCTCCGTCACGTAGTACGGCGCCCGTCCGCCGGCTCGCCTGACCACCGCGTCGAACATCGCCGCGGCCTTTCGGGGGTGGCGGCGGGCGAGGTTGTTCCCCTCGCCCGGGTCGCGCTTCGTGTCGTAGAGGCGCCTGTCGTCGCCGCGGTTCCCCGCGATCAGCTTCCAGCGCCCGTCGTAGGCGTAGAGCGTGTTCGAGTAGCCGCCGTATGCGAACCGGTCGGGCGGGCGCCTGCCGCGGAACATGCGCGACAGGTCGATCCCGTTCATCGCCCGCGGCGCGCGCACGCCGGCCATCGACAGGATCGTCGGGGCGATGTCGTGGCTCTGGGCCGGGTAGTCCGTGGCGTCGCCGGAGCGGCGGCCGTCGGGGTGCACTATCACGAGCGGGGTGCGGATGAGCGCGGGGTGGAGGGCGACCGAGATCTTCCCCGTCCAGCCGTGCTCGCCGAGGAAGAAGCCGTGGTCAGAGACGAGCACGACGATGGTCTCGCGCTCGAGGCTCAGCGCGTGCAGGCGGTCGAGCAGCACCCCCATCCAGCGGTCGGTCATCGTGACCTCGGCCGCGTAGAGCGCCTGCATCCGCTCGAGCAGGCGTCGCTGCTCGGCGCCCCGCACGTAGTAGTCGATCCGCCCGTACCGCGGCATCCCCGGCTCGCGCCCGCGGTAGTCCGGGTCGCCGTAGAGGTTGATGTACTTGCGCGGCGGGGTCCAGGGCTCGTGCGGCTCGAAGGTGTCCACCACGAGCGCGAACGGCCGCTGGGTGGCGGCGATGTTCAGCGCCTCGACCCCGCTCCTGTAGACGCGCGCCGCGAACGAGCGCGACTCGTCGCGCCAGTAGCCGTCCGCGTTCGCCAGGAACTTGCGGACGCGCGTGCGGATCTTGGCGTCGGCATGCAGCGCGGGATGCAGCCAGTGGTACAGCTCGCGGTCGGAGACCCCCCTGCCGCTGCCGCCGAGCTGGCCGCCGTGCGCCGCGAAGCGGTCCACACGGCCGCGGAAGCCTCTGTAGGGGCGCGCGAAGCCGACGAAGGGGTTGTCCGTCACGTAGCCCGTCCAGTAGCCGGCCCGCCGCAGCACGGGCAGCAGGGACTGGCCCACGCCCTCGATCGGCTGCCAGCCGGGCGAGTCGAGCAGGCCGGGCCAGTCGTGCCAGCCCCGCCACGGCCAGGTGCGCCGGCCGGTGAGCAGCGAGTTGCGGAACGGCACCGTCGGCATCGCCTCCGGGTGGTGGCGCGTGAAGCGCAGCCCCCGCCGCATCAGCGCCTCCATGGTCGGCGTCCGCGCGCGGTCGCCGTAGACGTGGTCGGCGCGGAGCGTGTCGACCACCAGCACGAGGACGTTCGGCCGGTCCGCCGCGGCGAGCGACTCAGCGTTGCCGAGCGTGAGCGCAGCGGCCGCGCCCGCCGAGAAGAAGCCGCGGCGAGTGGTCGAGTCCGGAGCGGCCATCGAGCCGCGTGGACGCTACAGGGCCGGTCAGCCGTTCTGGAACGGGCGCTTGTGCGCCGAGCCGAGGTCGTCGAGCAGCTGCGCGAGCGCGCCCTCGAGCTCCTCGGGGTCCACGCCCTGCTCGGGCTCGGGGGCGGGCTCCGGCTCCGGGACGCGCGGCTTGCGCAGCCGGGCCCAGATGCCCATGCGCGCCACCTGCGGCTCGAGCGTCTCGACCTCCTCCTGCACCTCGGCCGTGAGCGTGAGCTTCGTGCCCCAGCCCTGGGGCTCGAGCACGGCGGCCCCGTGGGCGCCGTCGCACTCCCACTCGATCCGGCGCTCCTCTTCCGTCACCCTCAGCGAAGCCCCTCCGACCGCCTCGACGAGGCGCTCTCCCGAGAGCTCGGACCAGAGCTCCGGCGGGGACTTCACGAGCGTGCGCGACACCTCGACAGTCCGCATTTGCCGGGGTTTCGAGCCTCGGCGCCGGAGTCCTGCCGCCTCAGGTGGGCTTGGTTGTCATGGCCCAGAGGGCCACCGCGTAGGTCGCGATCAGCAGCAGGGTCAGAATCATGGCCGGCTGCGCGAGCCGCCCGGGCTCGCGGTCGCGCTTCAGGCGGCGCGCCGAGATCCCCAGGAGGACCCCCACGACGATCAGGACGAGGAGGCCCATGTCGGTGGCGATGTAGCCGATGCCGATCCAGACGGCGTCCTCGTCGGCGTTCTCCTTCGAGAGGATCCACTCGGCCGCGATCCGCATCAGCAGGTACGAGGGGACGATCCCCACCGTGAACAGCCGGGACGACAGGAGCAGGGCGTCACGGCGGTCGGACCCGCCCCGGAGCGCCACCACGAGGATCACGGCCAGCGCCGCCAGCAGGGCGGTGAAGACCATCGCGCCGAGCACGTGCAGCAGCAGCGGGAAGTTCCAGTCGTCGGGCCTCATGCGCCGGGCTTGTAGATCATGATCACGAGAAGGGCGAGGACGGAGACCGTCATGGCGGCGTAGAGGGTTCGCACCCTGCTCTGCGCCGGCGGCTCGTCACTCGCGAAGGCGAGGCCCAGCTGGATGCCCACGCCGCCAGCGATCGCCCAGAGGACGAACGCGCCGAGGATCCAGCCGTCGAAGATCCCGTAGCTGTCGAGGTCGAGCGCCAGCCAGACGCCGAAGACCAGCGTGAGCGTCCCGCCGACGTCCCAGAGGCGGCGGCCCAGGAACGTGAGCTCCGGGGCCGCCACGCGGGCGCCGCTCGCGAGCAGCACCGAGAAGACCACGGCCGACCCGACGGACGCGAAGGCGCCGATCAGATGCAGGAAGAGCAGCCAGTCGTACCGCGACACGGCGCGGGAAGCTACCTCAGGCCTCGGAGTACTCGCCGAACTCGTCGCGGAGCACGCCGGACACCTCGCCGAGCGTGCAGCGGTCCTTCAGGGCGGCGCGCATGGGCCCGAGCAGGTTCTCGGCGCCCTGGGCGGCCGAGCGCAGCTCCTCGAGGCGCGTCCGGACGAGCTCGGCGTCGCGGTCCTCCTTGAACGCCCTCAGGCGCTCGACCTGCTGGCGCTCGGCCTCCGGGTCCACGCGCAGGATCTCGACCTCGTCCACGTCGTCGGTCACGTACTCGTTCACCCCCACGACGATGTCCTGCTTCTGCTTGTAGCGCTCCTCATAGCCCCAGGCCGACTCCTCGACCTCGGCGCGTATGAAGGGGATGCACTCGACCGATCCGCCCAGCTCCTCGACCTTGTCGATCAGCGCCTGGGCGCCCTCCTCGATCTGGTCGGTGAGCGACTCCACGAAGTAGGAGCCGGCGAACGGGTCGGCGGTGTCGGCGGCGCCCGACTCGTGGGCGAGGATCTGCTGGGTGCGCAGCGCGATCCGCGCGGCGCGCTCGGTGGGGAGCGCCAGCGCCTCGTCGAAGCCGTTCGTGTGGAGCGACTGCGTGCCGCCGCAGACGGCCGCGAAGCCCTGGAGCGCCACGCGCACGATGTTGTTCTCCGGCTGCTGGGCGGCCAGCGTGACGCCGCCCGTCTGCGTGTGGAACCGGATCTTCAGCGAGCGCTCGTCGCGCGCGCCGAAGCGCTCGCGCATGATCCGCGCCCACATGCGCCGCGCGGCGCGGAACTTCGCGACCTCCTGGAAGACGTTGTTGTGGCCGTTGAAGAAGAAGGCCAGCCGCGGGCCGAACTCGTCCACCTCCAGGCCGGCGTCGATCGCCGCCTGCACGTACGCGATCGCGTTGGCGAGCGTGAAGCCCACCTCCTGCACGGCCGAGCACCCCTTCTCGCGCATGTGGTAGCCGGAGATCGAGATCGTGTTCCACTTCGGCACGTTCTCGTGGCAGTAGGCGAACAGGTCCGTCGTCAGCCGCATCGCCGGGGCGGGCGGGTAGATGAAGTTCCCGCGGGCGATGTACTCCTTGAGGATGTCGTTCTGGGTCGTGCCGCGGAGCTCCACCGACGGGACGCCCTGCTCCTCGCCGACCAGCTCGTAGAGGAGCAGCAGGACCGCCGCCGGCGCGTTGATCGTCATCGACGTGGACACCTGGTCGAGCGGGATGCCGGCGAAGACGCGGCGCATGTCGTCGATCGAGTCGATGGCCACGCCGGTGCGCCCGACCTCGCCCTCGCAGAGCGGGTCGTCGGAGTCGCGCCCGAGCTGGGTGGGCAGGTCGAAGGCCATCGACAGCCCGGTCGACCCGTGGGCGATCAGGTAGTGGAAGCGCTCGTTCGTCTCCTTGGCGCTGGCGTACCCCGCGTACTGGCGCATGGTCCACTTGCGGCCGCGGTACATGTCGGGGTGCACGCCGCGGGTGAAGGGGTACTCGCCCGGCGAGCCCAGCCGCTCCTCGAGCCCCGCCGCCACGTCGGCCTCGGTGTACGTGTTCTTGATCTCGATCCCCGAGTCGGTGAAGCGCCGCGGGTCGTCGGGACCCACGATCGGGGCGATGCTCGGCTGGTGGTCGGGCGTGGTCGCCATGGCGCCCAAGGATACGGGCGCGCGGCGCGCCGGACGCCTACTCCTTCTTGAACTTCTGGACGCGGTCGTTCTCGGTGTCCGCGACGTAGACGTCGCCCGCCGCGTCGACCGCGACCCCGGCGGCGCCGTCGAACTGGCCGTTGCCGCTGCCCCGGCTGCCCCAACGGGTGATGAGGGCGCCGGCCGAGGTGAACTTGAGGACCTCGAAGTTGCTCGCGACGAACACGTTGCCCGCGGCGTCGAACGCCACGCCGACCGGATCGGTGACCGGCCACTGCCTGATGAAGGCCCCCGACGGCGAGAACACCTGAATTCGGTCGTTGCCGAAGTCGGCGACGTACACGTTCCCGCGAACGGCGACACCGATCGGTTCGTTGAGCTGGCCGGGACCGTTCCCGAGGCCTCCCCACTGGGCGATGACCCCGCCCGTTGGGTCGAACTTCTGGACCCGGTCGGCCGCGCGGTCGGCGACGTATATGCGGCGCACCGTGAACGGGCCGCTCGCCTCGCGCTGAACGGCGATGCCCGCAGCCTCGAAGAACTGACCGTCGCCGGGGCCGAAGCCGCCCCACCCGGCGATGCGGGTGTTCGCGGTATCCATGGCCACGACCGCGTTCCATTCGGTGATCCAGACGTTGTCCAGGTGATCGCGGGCGATCCACCTGGGCTGGAACACGCTGTCCGTGAACGTGGTCAGGACCTGCAGGGGCTCCAACGCCAGAGTGGAGAGGCGCCGGTTCCCGTAGTCGGTGACCTTGAGCCTCGGCGTGCCGGACGCGTCCCCGGCAACGGCGACTCCCAGAGGCGTGTTGAATTGCTGGGCACCTGTGCCGAAGCTGCCCACCTTGCTGTGGAAGACGTAGTACTCGGCGAGCGTGGTGAAGCTGAGCACGCGCCCGCAGGTGGGGTTCGCGTCGTTCACGTCCTGGCCGCAGGCGCGGAACCAGTAGGTCGTGCTCGGGGTGAGCCCGGTGAGCTTGAAGCTGAGCGCCACGTCCTGCTGGGAAGGGCCCTGTGCCGGTCCGCAGCGGCCGTCGGCCTCGGGCGGGCTGCCGCAGACCTCCGTGCCCCCGTTCGCCTCGAGCGTGCTCCTGGAGGTCGAGTACTCCCACCACCAGGACGCCGGGCCGTCGTTGGTGCGCCCGTGGGCGTTCAGCTGCGCCGTCTTGGAGGTGACGTTCGTGGCCGGGTCGGTGTCCCCGACGCAGCCCGCGAAGGCCAGCGCCGAAGCCAGCACCGATGCGATCGCGACCCGTGGACGCACGAGAGTGCAACGCTCTCATGCCGGCAGGCCCGATTTCAAGTTTCCGCCCCGTAGCATCCGCAGCATGGAGGTGACGGTCCGGCTGTTCGCGATGCTGCGCGAGCGCGCGGGCGCCTCGGAGGTCGTGCTCGACCTGCCGGAGGGCGCCCGGGTGGCCGACGCGCTGGCCGAGCTCGACGGCCTCGCCGACGGGCTGCCGCTCGTGATGGCCGTGAACCGCGAGTACGCGGACGCCGGGCGCGCGCTCGACCCGGGCGACGAGCTCGCGCTGATCCCGCCCGTCAGCGGCGGCGAGACGTCGGCCGCCCCGTGGGCGCGGGTGACCTCCGAGCCGCTCTCGCTCGACTCGCTCACCGAGCGCGTACGCGACCCCCGTGCCGGCGCGGTCGTGACCTTCCAGGGCGTCACGCGCGAGGTGGAGAGGCTCGAGTACGAGGCCTACGCCGAGATGGCCGAGGAGCGCCTGCTCGAGATCGCGCGGGCCGCGGTGGAGCGCCACGGGCTCTGCGCCGCCGCGGTCGAGCACCGCGTGGGCGACGTGCCGCTCTCCGAGCCGAGCGTGGCCGTGGCGGTCTCCGCCGCTCACCGCGGCGAGGCGTTCGCGGGAGCGCGCGAGATCATCGACCGGGTCAAGGCCGAGGCTCCGATCTGGAAGAAGGAGGTCGACGGCGACGCCGAGCGCTGGGTGGAGGGGCGCCCGCCCGCATGAGGGTGCGCCTCCGCGAGGAGGCCGACGCGGATGCCGTGGCAGCCTTCCTGTCGGCCCGTGGGATGCGCCGGGTCGCCCGTGACGGCGAGCTGCTCGACGCGCTCGACCATCCGGCGCTGATCGCCGAGGACGCCGGCCGACTCGAGGGGGTGGCCACCTTCATCCGCGGGAGCGACAGCTGGGAGCTCCTGACGCTGCACGCCCGGGTGGCGCGCCAGGGCACGGGCACAGCGCTCGTGGAGGCACTTGCGCGCGCCGCGGCCGACGAGGGCGCCGCGCTCATTCGCGTGACGACCACGAACGACAACCTCGACGCGCTCCGCTTCTACCAGCGGCGAGGCTTCCGGCTGCGCGCGCTGCGCGCCGGCGCGGTCGACGAGTCGCGCGAGCGCTTCAAGGCGGAGATCCCGTCCGCGGGCGATCTGGGCATCCCGCTGCGCGACGAGATCGAGCTCGAGAAGCCGCTCTGACCTGCGCTCCCGGTCCCCCGCGAGACCTGATTAGGGGGCCATATAGGCCCCCAATTCCGGGTTCGCCTTCAGCCTCTCAGCGAGTTCCGCGAACGTCTCCAGGTAGCGGTCCACGGCCGCCTCGTCGTGGGCGACCGTCACGTTCCACTCCTGCTCGCGGCCCGGCGTCGTG
>JAFGJG010000146.1 GCA_016929195.1 Thermoleophilaceae bacterium | reverse complement strand
CCTGAAGAAGGTGATGAAGGAGATCACCCAGCGCGGCGACATCATCCTGTTCATCGACGAGCTCCACAACCTCGTCGGCGCCGGCGCGGCCGAGGGCGCGATCGACGCGGCCTCGATCCTGAAGCCGGCGCTCGCCCGCGGTGAGCTTCAGACCATCGGCGCCACGACGCTCGACGAGTACCGCAAGTACCTGGAGCGCGACTCCGCGCTCGAGCGCCGCTTCCAGCAGATCCGCGTGGAGCAGCCCTCCACCGAGGAGACGGTCCAGATCCTCAAGGGCCTGCGCGACCGCTACGAGCAGCATCACCGCGTCGGGATCACCGACGAGGCGCTGGGCGCGGCGGCCGAGCTGGCCGACCGCTACATCTCCGACCGGTTCCTGCCCGACAAGGCGATCGACCTCATCGACGAGGCCGCCTCCCGCGCGCGCATCAAGTCGATGACGGCCCCGCCCGTGTACCGCGACCTCGAGGAGGACATCGAGACCACGCGGCGCGACAAGGAGTCCGCGATCGAGGCGCAGGAGTTCGAGAAGGCCGCGAACCTCCGCGACAAGGAGCGCCAGCTCACGAACAAGAAGCGCGAGCTCGAGGAGCAGTGGCGCTCGGGCGAGTCGGGCGAGCGGCCCGAGATCGGCGAGGAGGAGATCGCCGACATCGTCTCGATGTGGACCGGCATCCCCGTCTTCAAGCTGACCGAGGCCGAGACCCAGAAGCTGATGCGCATGGAGGACGAGCTCCACAAGCGCGTCATCGGGCAGAACGCCGCCATCGAGGCCGTGTCGAAGGCGATCCGGCGCTCGCGCGCCGGCCTGAAGGATCCGAAGCGGCCGACCGGCTCGTTCATCTTCCTGGGCCCGTCGGGCGTCGGCAAGACCGAGCTCGCCCGCACGCTCGCCGAGTTCCTCTTCGGCGACGAGGAGGCGATGGTCCGGATCGACATGTCCGAGTACATGGAGAAGCACTCCGTGTCGCGGCTCGTCGGCTCGCCGCCCGGGTACATCGGGTACGACGAGGGCGGCCAGCTCACCGAGGCCGTGCGGCGCAAGCCCTACAGCGTGCTGCTCCTCGACGAGATCGAGAAGGCCCACCCGGACGTCTTCAACATCCTGCTCCAGATCCTGGAGGACGGACGGCTGACCGACGCCCAGGGGCGCACGGTCGACTTCCGCAACTCCATCGTGATCATGACGTCGAACATCGGCGCGTCCGAGATCGCCAAGAACACCGGCATCGGGTTCACGATCGGTGACGAGACGGGCCTGACGTACGACGACATGAAGAACCGGATCATGGGTGAGCTCAAGAAGGTCTTCCGGCCCGAGTTCATCAACCGGATCGACGAGGTCATCGTCTTCCACAAGCTCACGAAGGTCGAGATCTCGAACATCGTCGAGCTGCTGCTCAAGCGGATCCGCGAGTCGCTCGCCGAGCGCGAGCTGTCGCTGAACCTGTCGGAGGGCGCGGCCGAGCTGCTGGTCGAGAAGGGCTGGGACCCGTCGATGGGCGCCCGCCCGCTGCGCAGGGCGATCCAGCGCTACATCGAGGACCCGCTCGCCGACGAGGTGCTGTCGCAGAGCATGCCTCCGGGCTCCACGGTCGACGTGGACCGGGCGCCGGAGGGCGACGAGCGCGAGGTCACGATCAACATCCGCGAGGGCAAGGCGCGCGAGCCGGTCGGCGTCGGCGCCCAGGGCGCCGAGGCCGAGGAGGGCTCGGGCGAAGGCGGGCCGGAGCAGTCGGGCGGGCACGACCTGCCGGACGACCCGGAGGTGCTGCCGGACGTCCCGGACGCGCCGCCCGCCGAGGACTCCGAGGACTCAGACCCGCGCTAGGACCGCTGCGCCCGGCGGCGCGGCTGCTACGACCCCACGACGAAGTGCTCGCAGCCGGGGGCGATCTGGCTGAGCTCGGCGCCCTCGGAGAGGTAGGCCGTGTCGTCGCCGGGCCCGCAGTCGAAGAAGTCCGCTCCCGGGCCTCCGTCGAGCCGACGTACCGGATGCGCGCGGAGTCCACGATCTCGACGGTGGAGTCGTCGGGTGCGGTGCTGAAGCGGGCGAGGCCGCCGCATCCGGGTTGGCTGCCTGCTGCCTGATCCTGTCCGCAGGCGCGGTGGTAGTAGTGCTGGCCGGGGTCGAGGCCGGTGAGCCGCCAGCTGAGGTTGACGTCTTCACCCCTCGAGGACGCGCGATCGACCCTGCTGCACCCGGAGCCGGACTGTGTTCTACTGATCGCTGCGCTCGTGACGCTCGAGGCAGGGACAGTGGTAGGGGGCTATCGGATCGAGGGTGTGCTCGGCCGCGGAGGCATGGCGACCGTCTACGCGGCCCAGCAGATCGAGGATGGCCGCCGGGTCGCGCTCAAGCTGCTGGCGGACGAGCTGAGCGGCGACCCCGAGTTCGTCGCCCGCTTCCGCCGCGAGGGCCGGGCCCAGGCGGCGCTCGACCACCCCCACGTGGTCACGGTGTACGAGGCGGGCGAGTCCGAGCACGGCCTCTTCCTCGCGATGCGGCTCGTGCCGGGGCCCACGCTCGCGAAGCTCATCCACGAGCGCGCACTCGACTCCCAGCACTCGCTCGCGCTGCTGCGAGACGTCGCGGGGGCGCTCGACGAGGCCCATGCGCAGGGCCTCGTGCACCGTGACGTCAAGCCGCAGAACGTGCTCGTGGGCGACTCCGACGACGCGTACCTGGGCGACTTCGGCCTGACCACGGTGGGCGGCGCCGACGGTGTGACGGTCACGGGCAGGCTCGTGGGCACGATCTCCTACCTCGCCCCGGAGGTGATCCGCGGGTCGGACGCCGGTCCCGCCTCCGACCGCTACGCCTTCGCCGCCATGGCCTTCGAGTGCCTCACGGGCACGGTCGTCTTTCCGCGCCGGAGCCAGGCCGCGATCCTCTTCGCGCACACGAGCGAGCCGCCACCGCGAGCGAGCGGACGGCGGCCGGAGCTGCCGCCCGCGCTCGACCGGGTGTTCGAGCGAGCGCTCGCGAAGGCTCCGGGCGACCGGCCGGAGAGCGCCGTCGGGCTCGTCGACGAGATCGCCGAGGGCCTCGAGCACGCCGGGATGGCGGGCCTCGGTCCACCGCCACCACCGGGCGCCGCCGCATTGGAGGACGAGACCGCGGCGCCCATCCCGGTCGCGACGCCCGGAGCGTCCGAGCACCGGAGGCGCTCCGCGGCATGGCTGGTCGCGGCGGTCGTGGCCGTGGCCGGCGTGGCGGCCGCGCTCGGAGCCACGCTGGGCGGGGACGACGAGCGCGCCGCGAGCGCCGCGCCCGCGACCCTGCCGGGCGTTCAGGTTCTGGGGAGCGACCTGGCCGGCCCCGGGCAGGCGGTCGGCTGTGACGGACGACGGCCGCGGCCCAGGTCACGCGGCTGCACCATCGTGCAGTCCGCGCTGCCCGGCCGGTCGCTGGTCGTGCCTGCGGACGGCGTGATCCGGCGCTGGGCGGTGCGCTCGGCCCGCGGCGAGCTGGCGCTCGCCGTGGTGCGCCCGCGTGGCGAGGACACGTTCCAGGTCAGCCGCTCGCGCAACGAGTTCGTGGGCAACGACGGCCCCCACCTGTTCGAGACCGACCTGGCGGTCGAGCGAGGCGATCTCGTCGGGCTCGTGGTCCTGTCCGGCTCGGCGGCCGGCGTCCGCGCCGGCGTGGGCGGTGCCCGCACGAGACGATGGATCCCCGAGCTGCCCTTCGGCAGGGCGCCGGAGCGGGGCTTTCCAGGCGAGCTGCTCCTGCGGGCCGAGTACGTGCGCGGCGGACGTCAGCGCGTGCCCGACCAGCTCGGCGAGCCGGAGGTCGCGAGCGTGAGGCCGGGGCGGGTGGTGAGGCGGGTTCGGGCGCGCTTCAAGAGCGGGCGCCCCGTCGAGACGGCGCTCGTCTCGCTCGGCGACCGGTTCGTGCTGGATCAGTTCCTCGAGGGCCGGCGAACCGCCCGAATCGACGTTCCCGGCTTTCGCCCGGGCGATGGACGGATCCTGACGTTCGGTATCTACGCCCCGCCAACGCCGGCCGACCAGCTCGATCTCTTGATCGAGTACGTGCGAGCTGAGAGCTCGCGGATCGAGTTCCACTACTTCGCGACCTTCCCGCGTGAGTTCGAGTTCATCAACTGAGCTCGTCGCCGGCGGCCTCGGCCCCGGCGCCGAGGTGGCCGGGTTCAGGCTCGAGCGCGAGCTCGGGCGCGGCACGCGGGCGGTCGTGTACGAGGCGATCCAGGTCAGCCTGGGCCGGCCCGTGGCACTCAAGCTCCTGCCCGAGGATCCGCTCGAGGGCCGCCGGACGCTCCGATGGCCGGAGCATCCGCGCGTGGTCAGCATGTTCGCGACCGGGCCGTGGGAGGAGGGCCGGTTCGTGGCAATGCAGCTCGTGCGCGGCCCGACTCTCGCCCGCCTGCGCGAGGCCGGCCCGCTCGAGCCGGCCCGCTCCCTGGAGCTCCTGGCCGACGTGGCGTCGGCGCTCGACGCCGCGCACCGTGGGGGCACGGCCCACGGCGACGTGAGCGCGGGGAACGTATTCGCCGACGAACGGGGGCGCGCCCTCCTCTCGGACTTCGGCCTCGCCGCCGGCGAGCCGACGGCGGACGAGGACCGGGCGGCGTTCGCCGAGCTCGTGCGCGATTGCCTCGGGGAGAGCATGCCCCCGCTTCCGGATACGGAGCCGCTCGCCCCGGGCCACCTCGTCCGCCTGGCGCGTGAGGCGCTGCCGGCGGCACGGGCCCCGAGAAGGTGGCGGCGGCTGGCCGGGTCGGCGATCTGCGCCATCCTCGCCCTGTCCGCGGGCGCTCTGCTCCTCGGCCCGGAGGGGGAGCCCGACAGCGTGCCTGCGCCGGCGCAGGGCGCCGAGGTGCTCGGGAGCACCCTGGCGGGCGGGGACATCGAGTCGGTCGACTGCGGGGGGCGGCCTCCGAGCGGAGGATCCCAGGCCTGCACCGTGGCGCAGACCCGCCTGGCCGGCCGGCCGCTCGTCCCGCCGGAGCCGGGGGCCATCCGCAGGTGGGCCGTGCGTGGCGCGCGCGGCGACCTGGCGCTCCAGGTGATCCGCCGCCGCGGCGACAGGTACGTGGCGATCGCACGCACGCCCTACCAGCATGTCGCGGACGAGGGGGTACACGTGCTGCCCGCCAACCTGGGCGTCCGCGCGGGCGACCGGGTGGGCTTGCAGCTGGCGCCCGGGGCCGCGATCGGGGTGCGCCGGAGGGGGACCGGGGCCACGACCGCGCGCTGGCTCGGCCGGCTCACCGTGGAGCCTCGTCCCGTCGAGCTCGGACCCGGCACGGGCTTCGACCACGAGGTCCTGATGCGCGCGGAGTACGTGCGCGGTGCGCGGCCGGCTCCGGCCGGGCGGCTGAGCGGCCCCTCCGCGCGCCGAGCGCCGCGGGGACAGGAGATCGGGTCGCGCACGCTCGAGGTACGCGACCGGATCCGCCGGGTGGCCGTCGTGAGGCTGGCGGACGCGATCGCCGTCGACCTCTTCGCCGGGGGCCGCCGGCTGGCTCGCCTGCCGGTGCCCGGTGCCCGGCGGGCGGGCCGGCTGCAGGACTTCAGGGTCTCGGGCGGGGCCTATCCGGTGCTCCGCTGGCGCAACCCGGGCGGACGGGACGTGAGCCTCGAGTTCGCCGTCGGGGTGCGGACGCTCAGGGCTCGCGGCTGAGCGTCCCGCGTCAGCGGCCGCGCACGAGCCAGAGCGTGCCCCCGAGCTGCACGACGTCGCCGGGGTGAAGCGGCGTGACCCCCGCGCTGCGGCGGCCGTTGACGTAAACGCCGTTTGAGGAGCCGAGGTCCTCGAGCGCGGTCCCCAGCTCCGAGCTGACAACGCGTGCGTGCCGGCGCGACACGAGCGGGTCCTCGACGTGGATCTCGCAGTCGCTCGCGCGGCCGATCACCGCGCCGCCTCGAAGGCGTACCTCGCGGCTCGGGATCGGATGGACCTCCAGGACGGACAGTGACACGAGGCTTCTCTCGCCAAGCATCCACGGGGCGACGGACTTCGCACAGTGACCAGAGGGGTGGCGACCACCAGCCCAGGCTCAGGCGCCGAGCTCGTGCCGCGTCACGAGGCCGGTCTCGATCGCCCGCCTCGCGAGCTCGGTGCGCTTCCGGTACTGCGGCAGGTCCTCGATCCCGAGCTTGGCGAACAGGCTCCGGATGTGCGTCTTCACGCCGTCGGAGGTGAGGTGCAGCTCACCGGCGATCTCCCGGTTGCCCGCCGGCATCCCCGCGCCGCCCGGTGCGAAGAGGGGCCGGCAGAGCGCGACGAGGACCCGCCGCTCGCCCTCGGTCAGCTTGACGTGGGCCGCCAGCTCGCCCACCGCCGTGCTGTCCGGAGTGAGCCCCGGCGCCCGGAAGACGAGCGACGTGCGGCCCACGCGAAGGACGTCGCCGTCCACCAGCCGGCGGCGGCCCTGGATCCGCTCACCGTTGACGAACGACCCGTTGCGGGAGAGGCCGTCGTCGACGAGCATCCACTCCTCCCCGATGAGCAGGAGCTGCGCGTGTGTCCGGGAAACCTCGGCATCCCATCCCAGCTCCAGGTCGTTCTGCCGGCCGCGGCCGATCGTGACGCTCGAGACCGTCCCCAGCGGTGCGAGCCGCAGGTCGCCGGCACCGTCCCGGTAGGCGACGAACGCCGCGCCGCCGCGCTCGGCCTCGAGCAGGCTGCCGAGCTCGGCGGGCGTGAGCGAATAGGGAGGCAGGGGCACGGGGTGATTGTCCCCTCCCGGGCCTCGGGGTGGGGAACTTCACCCCTGTGGGGGCTGGTCCGGCCCGGTCGCGCCGAGGAGGGTGGCCGGGTGACGACTCGCAGATTCGCGCGCACGAGCGTGGCCGCGCTCGTGGCCGTGGTGCTCGGCGCCACCGGCGCGATCGCGGCCCCGGGCGATCTCGACTCGAGCTTCGACGGCGACGGCAGCCGCTCGGTCGACTTCGGCGACTTCGACGACTTCGACGACGTGCTCATCGAGCCGGGCGGGAGGATCGTCGCGGCCGGCGCCGGGGGCGCGAACACGGACTTCGTCCTCGCGCGGCTCGACGGGAACGGAGCTCTCGACACCGGCTTCGACGGGGATGGCAGGGCCGTGGGCGACTTCGGGACGAACGACTACGGCTACGCGGCGGCGCTGCAGGACGACGGCAAGATCGTCGTGGCCGGCGCCACCGGGACGACCGATGACGGCGCGGGAGACTTCGCGATCCTGCGCCTGAACCCCGACGGGTCGCCCGATGCGAGCTTCGACGGCGACGGGCAGGCGACGACCGACCTGGGCGGCCGGGACGTGGCGCAGGACGTGCTGGTCCAGCCGGACGGGAAGATCGTGGTGGCGGGGTACGGATCCGCGAACCTGGACTTCCTGGTCACGCGGCTCAACCCGGACGGGTCTCCTGACACGGACTTTGACGGGGACGGCACGGCCGCGATCGACTTCGGCGCCCAGGACTTCGCCACCTCCGCCGCGCTCCAGGCCGACGGCAAGCTCGTCGTGGCCGGCGGCACCGACGCCGGCGGCGACTTCGACTTCGCGGTGGCGCGCCTGAACGAGGACGGATCGCCCGATTCGAGCTTCGGCGACGACGGGCGGAGGACGATCGGCCACGGCGGCACCGACGGCGCCTACGACGTCCTGATCCAGCCGGATCGCCGGATCGTCCTCGCGGGCACCGGCGCGGACGACATCGCGATCACCCGCCTCGACCCCGACGGCGGGCTGGACGGCGGCTTCGGCGGGGGCGGGACGAGCAGCGTCGACTTCGGCGCCGCAGAGCGCGGCCTAGCCGTCGCGCTTCAGGCAAACGGCAAGCTGGTGGTCGTCGGCGGCAGCGAGGAGGCGGGCGCCATCGCGGCGGGCGAGGACCCACCCCCACCGCTCCCGCCGGAGCCCGTGAGCCGGGCGGTCATGGCGCGGCTCCAGCCCGGCGGCTCCCTGGACAGCACCTTCAGCTCCGACGGCCGGCGGACGTTCGCCGGGGCCCGGTACGTCTCGGGTGTCGCGCTCAGGCGCGACGGGCGGATCGCCGTCGCCGGAGGGGTGGCTGAAGACGGTTATGTGGCGCTGGTGGAGGGCGATTCGGCAAGGTCGGGCGGGGGTCCGGCGGGCGGCACCGGCCCGGGCGGGAGCGGGCCGGGCGGCGGCCCGGGTGCCGGTGGCGGCGGGGGCAAGCACCGGGTGCCGCGCTGTGCGGGCAAGCGGGCCACGATCGTGGGGACGGGGCGCTCGGACCGGCTGAAGGGCACGCGCCGCCGGGACGTGATCGTGGCGCTGGGCGGCAAGGACCGGGTGCGCGCCGGCCGCGGCAACGACCTGGTCTGCGGCGGCGACGGCAACGACATCCTGGACGGGATGCTCGGGAACGATCGCCTCTACGGTCAGGACGGCAGTGACAAGGTCCTCGGCGCGAGCGGCCGCGACAGCCTGAGCGGCGGCGCCGGCAGGGACCGGCTGAGCGGCGGGTCGGGGCGCGACAAGTGCGCCGGCGGCAGCGGGAAGGATCGCGCCACCTGCGAGCGGAGGCGGAGCCTCTGAGGCGGGCCGCTAGCGCCGGTCCGCGCGGCTGAGGCAGGTCGTGGCCAGCCAGCGACCCGGCGTGGCGGTGCGCTCGAGCGGGAAGGCGAGGTCGGCGGTCGCCGCCCAGAGCGCCGTGTCACGGTCTCCGTGTGCCCAGGCGGGCGCCCAGCCGCTCACGTGGCAGTCCTCGAGCACCGTGGTCAGCGCCTCCATCACGGCGTCCGTCCCCAGCTCCCGGAACGGCCGTCGCTGGCGGAAGCGGACCACGCAGTGGTGCGAGGGCACGATCTCGCGGACCTCCGGGTGGTCGAGTCTCGCCGTCCGCTGCATCCGGGCAAGGATGCCTGGGATGCCAGCGGACCGCACGGCCCTGCTCGTGATCGACATGCTCAACCCGTACGAGCACGAGGACCGGTCAGATCCTCAGCGGGAAGGTCGAGCGCGTGGTCGAGCCGATCTCGAGGACCGAGGGGACCTAGGCTTGTCGCATGCAGCCGGTCGAGATCAAGGTCCGTGACAACGGGCCGTACAAGGTCACCGGGCCGATCCGCCTGATCGACGTGGACGGCAGGGAGTTCGAGCTGCCGGACGACGGCAGGCCGATCGTGCTCTGCCGCTGCGGCGGCTCGGCGACGAAGCCCTTCTGCGACTCGTCGCACAAGGCGAACGGCTTCGAGTCCTGCGAGCGGGCCGGCTAGGCGGCTGCCGCCACGAAGTCGCGCAGGCGACCCGGCGCCGGCGCCGGGTCGAGGGGCAGCTCGGGCGGCTCGTTGTCCGCCAGCCACCCCCACACGATCCTGAGCTCGTCCACCTCGGCGGCCGGCACCGGCTCGCGCTTCGACCCGTGGATCCGCGCGAGCGCCGCGCCGGTCCGGTCGACCAGCTCGGAGTGCCCGGGCAGCGGGCCCCAGTCGACGAGCCGGCCGCGGACGATCCAGAACGCGTCGAAGCGCTCCTTGACCGGATGGCGCGCGAGCAGCAGCCGGGGCGCGGCGTGCGTGGCGCGCAGGACGCCCTCCAGCCGCTCGAGCACCCACGCGATCCGGCCGCGGCGGCGCAGCAGCGCGGCCGCCCGCTCGTAGCGCCGCTCGGCGGAGGCCTCCTCGATGCGCCGGTCGATCTCCTCGAGCAGCCGCCCACCGGGCTCCGGGCCGTCGAACAGGGCGAGCGCCCGATCGAGCTGGCGGCGGTAGGCGTTCGGGTCGAGGTCGCCGAGGCACGGGGAGACGCAGCGGCCCATCTGCCCGTACGCGGACGGGTGCTCGCGGACGTGCAGCTTCCTGCCGCAGTGGCGCAGCCGGTAGAGCGAGGTGAGCTGGTCGGCCAGCTCGGTGGCGAGCGCCTTGCTTCCTAGCGGCCCGACGTTGACCGCGTGGCCGCCGGCCGGCACTCCGGCGACCTCTAGGACGGGATACGGGATGTCGAGCCTGCAGCGCAGGAACACGTGCCGGTCCGTGCGCTTGAGCTTGCGGTTGCCCGCGGGCTGCCACTCCTTGATGAGGCGGTTCTCGAGGACGAGCGCGCCGAGCTCCGAGTTCGTCGGCCGGTAGTCCACGATCTCCGCGCGCTCGGTCCAGCCCGCCGGAGCGCAGAAGTGCGCCCGAGCGCGTGAGCGCAGGGAGACCGACTTGCCGACATAGAGCGGCCGGCCGCGATCGTCGCGGAAGACGTAGACGCCCGGGTCGTCCGGCAGCGTCGAGAGGTCGGGCCGCTCCGACGGGGGGATGCGCTCGCCCGGCTCAGTCTTGCGGGCGCGCCGCCGGCTCCGCAGCATGTCGAGCGCGTCCGCGATCGTGGCGGCGTGCGCGCACAGCCGCGGGAACAGTGCGCAGAAGACGCGCGCACAGGTCAGCGCGTCGGGCAGCGCGCGGTGCACCTCGTGCACCTCGATTCCTAGGCCCTCCGCGAGCGGGGCCAACCCGCGCCGCCGCGCCAGCGGCGCGAACTTGCGGGCCAGCTGGACGGTGCACAGCACCGGGGGATCGGGCCAGTCGATCCCGACCCGCTCGAACGCCTGCCTGAGGACGCGCCGGTCGAAGCTCGCGCTGTGGGCGACGAGCACGCGGCCCTCGAGGAGGCGCGCGACGTCGGGCAGGATCTCCTCGGGCGGGGGCGCCCCGTCGACCATTCCCTGGCTGATCCCGGTGAAGCGCTGGATCCCGCGCGACAGCGGGCGCTCGGTGCGCACGAGCGAGTCGAAGGTCTCGTGCAGCTCGCCCCCGCCGACGAGCACGGCGCCCACCTCGGTCAGCTCGCAGAGCTCCCCGCCGAGGCCGTTGGTCTCGGTGTCCAGCGCCACGAACTCCGCGCCGGCCAGAGGTTGCTCGAGCAGCTCCACCGAGCCGATGCAAGCTACGCCGCCAGACGGATGGAAAGGGGTCTTGCAGACCGGGGGCGAAGCCGTCCTGCGGCGCGCTTAGCCTCGCTGGGATGGCTCGCTCGAACACCCTCTTCGCCTGCTCCGCGTGCGGGCACGACAGCCCGAAGTGGCATGGGCGCTGCCCGGGGTGCGGCGAGTGGAACACGTTCGTGGAGGAGCAGCGCTCCGCCGCGCCCGCCCGCGGAGCCCGACGCTCCACGCGCGCCGTCCGCCCGGTGCCGCTCGCCGATGTGGAGGCCGAGGCGGTCGCCCGCATGGGCACCGGGATCGGCGAGCTCGACCGGGTGCTCGGCGGCGGCCTGGTGCCCGGGTCGCTCGTCCTGATCGGCGGCTCGCCGGGTATCGGCAAGTCCACGCTCACCTGCGCCGCGCTCGGGAACCTCGCCGGCTCAGGGAGAAACGTGCTCTACGTGTCGGGCGAGGAGTCGGCCGCGCAGGTCAAGCTGCGCGCCGAGCGGCTCGGGCCGCGGGCGCTCCAGGTGCCGATCGTGGCTGAGACCGACCTCGACAGCGTGATCGCGACGATCGAGCAGGAGCGCCCGGACGCGTGCGTGATCGACTCGGTACAGGTGCTCTACGACCCCGCGCTGAGCGGCTCGGCGGGCTCGGTCGGACAGGTGCGCGAGGTGGCCGGGCGCCTGATGCGAGTGGCGAAGGAGCGCGGCACCGCGGTGATCCTCGTCGGGCACGTGACGAAGGAGGGCGCGATCGCGGGCCCGCGCGTGCTGGAGCACCTCGTGGACTGCGTGCTCAGCTTCGAGGGCGAGCGCGAGCGCTCCTATCGCACGGTTCGCGCCCTGAAGAACCGCTTCGGGTCCACGAACGAGGTCGGCGTGTTCGAGATGCGCGACTCGGGCCTCGTCGAGGTCCAGGACGCCTCGGCGCGCTTCGTGGCCGAGGCCACCCACGCGCCGGGCTCGGTCGTCCTCTGCGCGATGGAGGGCTCGCGGCCCCTGCTCGTGGAGGTGCAGGCGCTCGTCGCGCCGAGCGAGCTGGCGCCGCCGCGCCGCGTCGCCAACGGCGTGGACCGCAACCGGCTCGCGCTGATCCTCGCCGTGCTCGCGCGCCACTCGGGCCTCCGCCTCGGGGCGAGCGACGTGTTCGTCTCGATCGCCGGCGGCGTCCGAGTGGAGGAGCCCGGTGCCGACCTGGCGATCGCGCTCGCGCTCGCAGGCGCGGCGAAGGGCGCGGAGACCGGAGCCGGCCAGCCGCCGGCGGCCTTCGGGGAGCTGGGCCTGACCGGGGAGCTGCGCCAGGTCGCTCACGCCGACCGGCGCCTGGCGGAGGCGCGCAAGTTCGGCCTCACGAACGTGCTCCATCCGGGCCCCGGCCTGAGCACGCTCGGAGCCGCGCTGAGGGGCGCTCGGGCGCTCCAGGCGGCTTAACGCCTGCACAGCGCAGAAAACAACGCGAAAAAAGGGCCAGTCGCGTAGAATTCGGCGCGATGCCGTACGCCGGGGACGACGCAGGAGAGCTCGAAGCCCGGCAAGAGCCCCGGTTGGTGAGGGCGCTCGAGATGGTCGCGCCGGGCACCGCGGTCAGGGAGGGCCTCGACAACATCGTCCCCGCCAGGACCGGCGCGCTGATCTGCATCGGCGAGTCGGAGGAGCTGGGATTTCTCCTCTCCGGCGGCGTGAAGCTCGACGTGGACTACACGCCCGCGCTGCTCTACCAGCTGGCGAAGATGGACGGCGCGATCATCCTCGCCGCGAACGCGACGAAGATCCTCTGGGCCAACGTCCAGCTGATGCCGGACCCCACGATCCTCTCGCTCGAGACCGGCACCCGCCACCGCACCGCGGAGCGCGTCTCGAAGCAGACCGACGCGCTGGTGATCGCGATCTCGGCGGGCCGCGGCGTCGTGTCCCTGTACCTCGACGGCGCCAAGTACATCCTCGAGGACATCCCGGTGGTGCTCGCCAAGGCCAACCAGGCGCTCGCCACGCTCGACAAGTACCGCAGCCGGCTAGACCAGGTCTCCACCCGCCTGACAGCGCTCGAGTTCGAGGGCGGCGTCACGCTCCACGACGTGCTCACGGTGCTCCAGCGGGCCGAGCTCGTGACCCGGATGGCGGTCGAGATCGAGCGCTACATCGTGGAGCTCGGGGCCGAGGGCCGGCTCATCGAGATGCAGCTGGAGGAGACGATGGTCGGCGTGGCCGCCGACAAGTCCGCGCTCGTGCGCGACTACATCGTCGAGGGCACCGACGAGGGCCACGCGATGGTGCTCGACTCGCTCGCCCGGCTGCCGCACCAGGACTTGCTCGACTTCGGTCGGCTGGCCGAGCTGCTCGGCTTCGACCGCAAGCTCAACACCCTCGATCACCCTGCCGCCCCGCGCGGACACAGGATCCTGGGGCGCATCCCGCGCCTCCCGCGGATGGTGGTGCACAGCATCGTGGCCGAGTTCAGCTCGCTGGACGAGATCCTCGCCGCAGGCGACGAGGAGCTCGAGTCGGTCGAGGGAGTTGGGGACATGCGCGCGAAGGACATCCGCGAGGGCCTGCGCCGCCTACAGGAGATCAACCTCGTGGACAGGTATCTACAGACGTGACGGAACAGCGGCGCACACAGCGCCGCAGCTACGTAGGAGGGCATCATTAGCGACGCAGTGTTGGAGCAGGAAATAGTCGAGGACCTCGAGATCGCACGCCCGCCGGCGGTGTACGAGGTGGGCGACCAGGTCGTCTACCCGCATCACGGCGCGGGCAAGGTCCTCAAGAAGGAGATGAAGGAGGTTCTGGGCGAGAAGCGCCAGTACCTGACCATCCAGATCCTTCACAACAACATGACGGTCATGGTGCCGTGTGAGAACGCCGATCGAGCCGGCTTGCGGCGCGTGATCGGTGAGGACGACGTGAAGAAGGTGCTCGCCGTCCTTCGCGATGACGTGAGCCAGATGCCGAAGAACTGGAACCGGCGCTTCAAGCACAATCGCGAGAAGATCAAGACGGGCGACGTCTTCGAGCTGGCCGAGGTCGTCCGCAACCTCGCCATCCGCGAGACCGAGAAGGGCCTCTCGACCGGCGAGAAGCAGATGTACACCCGTGCCAAGAAGATCCTCGCGTCCGAGCTCATGTACGCGCTCGACATGGAGGAGGACGAGGCGGAGACCCACCTCGAGTCGCTCATCAACGAGGCGCACACGAGCAGGAACGGCGCGCCCGCCACGGCCTGACCGACACCTATGTCCGTCGTCGGGATCATTCCCGCCGGCGGCAGCGGCGAACGCCTTGGAGCCGACGGCCCCAAGGCGTTCGCCGTTCTTGCCGGCAGACCCATGCTCGAGTGGAGCCTCGAGGCGCTCGCGGCGTCCTGCGACCGCGTCGTCGTGGCGGTGCCCGCCGGCTTCGAGGCGGCGCCCGACCGTATCCGCGGCGGCGCCAGCCGCTCCGAGTCGGTGCGGAACGCCCTCGCGGCGGCGCCGGAGGCCACGGTGGTGGTCGTACACGACGCCGCGCGCCCGCTCGTCACCCGTGAGCTGGTCGCGCGCTGCCTCGAGGAGCTGGGCGAGGACGAGGCGGCGATCGCCGCCGCCCCGGTCACCGACACGGTCAAGGAGGGCGACGGGGGGCGGGTGCTGCGCACGCTCGACCGCAGCCGGCTCTGGGCGGTGCAGACCCCGCAGGTGTTCCGCGCCGACGCGCTGCGAAGCGCGCTCGACGCCCCCGCCGAGCGGCTGGCGGCGGCCACCGACGACGCCTCGCTCGTCGAGTCCGCGGGCGGGACCGTCCGACTGGTCGAGGCGCCGCCTGAGAACCTGAAGGTCACGACCCCGCTCGACATGAGGATCGCCGAGGCGATCCTCGAGTCGCGATGCTGACCGACTACCACGTCCACCTGCGTCCCGACGAGGACGACGCGACGCCCGAGCGCTTCTTCACGGCGGCGAACGCCGAGCGCTACCGGGAGGCGGCGGGCGAGCGCGGGATCGAGGAGCTGGGCGTGGCCGAGCACATCCACCGCTTCACGCAGGCGCTCGACGTCTGGACGCATCCCTGGTACCGGCACTGGGCGCGCGACGACGTGGACGCCTACTGCGAGTTCGTGAGGGAGGAGACCGACCTGCGGCTCGGCATCGAGGCGGACTTCATCCCGGGCCGCGAGGACCGGCTCGCGAACCTCCTCGACGGCCGGCCCTGGGACTACGTGGTCGGGTCGCTCCACTTCCTGCGCGACGAGGCCGTGGACCTCCACGCCTATCCCGACTGGAGCGAGTGGGACATCTGGCGCTCCCAGGATCCGGAGAAGGTCTGGGCGCGCTACTTCGAGACGCTCGGCGAGGCCGCGCGCAGCGGACTCTTCGACATCCTCGCCCACCCGGACCTCGTGAAGGTCTGGGGCGACAGCGTGCCCCGGCCGGACGGCGACCTGCGCCGCTTCTACGAGCGGGCGATGGACGGCATCGCCGAGTCCGGCGTGGCGATCGAGGTGTCCACGGCGGGCCTGCGCAAGCCGGTCGCCGAGATCTACCCGGCGGCGGGCTTCCTCGAGCTCTGCCTGGAGGCCGGGAACCCGGTGGCGCTGTCGAGCGACGCCCACGAGCCCGGGCAGCTGGGGCACGAGTACGAGCGAGCAGTCGAGTGGCTGGACGGCCTGGGGGTGCGTGAGCTGGCTGTGTTCGAGGGCCGCGGCCGCCGCATGGAGCCGATCGGATGACCGCCCGCTCCGGGATCGGGTTCGACTCCCACCGCTTCGAGGAGGGCCGCCGGCTCGTGCTGGGCGGCGTGGAGGTGCCCTACACGCGCGGGCTGGCCGGGCATTCGGACGCCGACGTCCTGGCTCACGCCGTGACCGACGCGCTCCTGGGGGCGGCCGGGCTGGACGACATCGGCCTGCACTTCCCGGACACGGACGAGCACTGGCGCGACGCCGACAGCATCGAGCTGCTGCGACGGGCGTGCGCTCTCTTGGACGAGAACGGCCTCGCCCCCGTCAACGTGGACACGGTCGTGCTCTGCGAGGCGCCGAAGCTGGGCCCGTTCCGCGACGCCATGCGCGAGCGCCTGGCCGACGCCCTGGGTCTGGCCGCCGCGGACGTCGGAGTGAAGTTCACGACCGGCGAGGGGATGGGATTCGTGGGCCGCGGCGAGGGCATCGCCGCGCTCGCGACCGCCACCGTCGCCGCGCACGGCTCCGGCTGATCGGAATACAGTCCACGCAGGGATGGATCGCGAGGACATCGCATTCGCCGGCGCGGCCGCTCTCGCGCGGATGGTGCGCGAGCGGCAGGTGTCGTCCCGCGAGCTGGTCGAGCTCTACCTAGACCGGATCGCCCGCCTCGACCCCGGGATCAACAGCTACCGGATCGTCATGGCGGAGCGCGCGCTCGCCGACGCCGACCAGGCCGATGCCCGCGTGCGCGGCGGGGACGTGCGCCCGCTGCTGGGGGTGCCGATCGCCGTCAAGGACACGGAGGACGTGGCCGGCGAGGTCACCCGCTGGGGCACGGCGGCGTTCACCGAGCCCGCCGCACGCGACGGAGAGCTGGTCGCGCGCCTGCGCGCCGCCGGGGCGGTGATCCTCGGCAAGACCAACCTCCCCGAGCTCGCGATCATCGGGGACACCGAGGGCCCGGCCTTCGGCGTCACCCGCAATCCCTGGGACGTGGATGCGTCGCCGGGCGGGTCGAGCGGCGGCAGCGCCGCCGCTGTCGCCGCCGGCCTTGCGCCGGCCGCCACCGCGTCCGACGGCGCAGGATCGATCCGGATCCCGGCCGCCAACTGCGGGCTCGTGGGCCTCAAGCCTCAGCGCGACCGTATCCCGCTCACGCCGATGACCGAGCACTGGTATGGGCTGAGCGTGGTCGGCTTCGAGACGCGCAGCGTGGCCGACACCGCGCTGCTGCTCGACGTCGGCGCCGGGACGGCGGGCCAGCGCCGCTACGCGGGCGCGGCCGACACGCCCCCGGGCCGGCTGCGCGTGGCCCTTTCCACGAAGCCGCCGGCGGTCGCCCGCGTCGACCCGCAGCTGCGCCGCGCCGTCGAGGAGACCGGCGAGCGCCTGCGGGCGCTGGGCCACGCGGTCCAGGTGCGCGACCCGGAGTACCCGCTCGCGGCCGGCAACAGCTTCGTCGCGCGCTATCTGGGCGGGATCGCCGAGGACGTGGCGCGCGTGCCGCGCCCGGACCGCCTGCAGCGGCGCACGCGCGGCTTCGGGCGGATCGGCCGGCTCGTGCCGGCGAACGTGGCCGAGCGCGCCAAGCGCGACGCCACGGCTCAGGCCGAGCGGATCAACTCGATCTTCAGCGACATCGACGTGCTCGTGATCCCGACCACCGGCAAGCCGCCCGTGCGGTCGGCCGAGTGGGAGGGGATGAGCGCCGCGCGCACCCTGCTCGGGCTGGCGGACGCCTATCCCTACACGGGGATCTGGAACCACACGGGCCAGCCCGCCCTCTCGGTGCCCGCGCCGACCCCGAGCGACCGGGGGCTGCCGCTCGGGGTCCAGCTCATCGGCCGGCCCGACAGCGAGGAGACCCTGCTCTCGCTGGCGGCCCAGCTCGAGAGCGACGTCGGCTGGACGCAGCGCCGGCCCTCGCTCGCCTGATCGATGCGCGAGGTCCGGCTGCACGACACGCTGAGCGGCGCCGTGCGGCCGATCGAGCCGCGCGAGCCGCCGAAGGTCGGCATCTACGCCTGCGGCCCGACCGTCTACGCGCGCATCCACATCGGGAACGCGCGGCCCTACGTGATCTTCTCGCTGCTCCGGCGGTTCCTCGAGCACGAGGGCTACGAGCCGACGCTCGTCGTGAACGTCACCGACGTGAACGACAAGATCTACGACGCCGCGCGCGAGCAGGGCGTGCCGAGCGAGGACCTGGCGCGTGCGATGACCGCCGCCTACGAGGAGGACACCGACCGGCTCGGGATCGGCCGCCCGGACGCCGAGCCGAAGGCGAGCGAGACGATCGACGGGATCGTCGCGCTGATCGGCGACCTGGTCTCCTCGGGGCACGCCTACGAGGCCGGCGGCGACGTCTACTTCAGCGTCGAGAGCTTCCCGGGCTACGGGCACCTCTCGAACCGGCCGCTCGACGAGATGCGCCAGGGCGAGGGGGACGACTCGGCAGCGCTCAAGCGGGCGCCCCAGGACTTCGCCCTCTGGAAGGCGACGAAGGAGGGCGAGGACACGAGCTGGCCGTCGCCCTGGGGGCCGGGCCGGCCCGGCTGGCACATCGAGTGCTCGGCCATGGCGGAGGAGATCCTCGGCGTGGACTTCGAAGTTCACGGCGGCGGGTCGGACCTGGTCTTCCCCCACCACGAGAACGAGGTGGCCCAGACCGAGGCCGCTCGCGGGAGGCCGCTCGCGCGGCTCTGGATGCACAACGGCATGGTCGAGCTCGGCACCGAGAAGATGGCCAAGTCGGTGGGCAACATCCGGCTGCTCCACGGTGCGCTCGACGAGTATGGGCCCGAGGCCGTGCTGATGTGGCTGGTCAGCGGCCACTACCGGCAGCCGCTCGGGTTCTCCGAGGAGGCGCTCGAGCAGGCGGGCGCCAACGTGCGGACCCTGCGCGAGCTGATCCGCAGGCTGGACCCGGCCGGGCCCGCCCCGGAGGCGCTCGATCCGCTCGTGGAGCGGTTCTTCGACGCCCTCGCCGACGACTTCAACACACCCGAGGCGCGCGCCGTGCTGTTCGAATGGGTGCGAGAGGCCAACCGCAGGCTGGACGCCGGCGAGGCCCTGGGCCCCGGGCGGCTGGGGGAGATGCTCCACGCGCTCGGCCTCGAGCGGCTGATCGACGCCACCGCCGACGAGGCGCCGGCGGACGTCCGCGAGCT